>JANNQH010000123.1:0-2256 GCA_031400655.1 Deltaproteobacteria bacterium
GGCAAGCAAGCGCTGGAGCAGCGTCGAGCCCGTGCGCCCGAAGCCGACGATCACGATCGGCGCCTCGATCTTCTCCTGCGCGATCTCCGGATACTGCTGCCAGTACGACTCGAAGCGCAGGTTCGTCGCGAGCTGGCCGACGATCCGCTCGCGCTGGATCGCGCGGCCGGTCGCGTTCAGATTGGCCTCGTGGTCGAAGCCCTCGAGCAGCCGCCGCAGCACGGGCAGGTAGAACTCGTCCGAAAAAGAGCCTACGCCTGCCCGCTCGCGCGCGTCGCGCAGAACCGCATCGTAATCAAGATCGACCGCCGCCTCGGACATCGCTGTCTCCTCGTCTCATTCAGCGCGCCGACGCGGAGCCGTCAGCCCCGCACCGAGATCTCGCCCTCGACGTTCGAGGGACCCCAGTAGGCGCGCATGCGCAGGATCAGCCCGTTGTCCGACAGGTCGAAGACATTCACGGACCAGAGCCTCGCCGTCGCCGTCCGCGCATCGACCGGAAACGCGACGGCGCCCGCTGCGGCGCGCACAGCGCCGTCGAGCGCGAGCGTGACCCCCTGACGAAATCCACCCGCGTAGACGGCGCGGATTGCGGCGTGCCCCTTCGCGGGCTTGTGGCCGACCGGATCCTCCATCGTCGCGCGCGGATGATAGAAGGACAGGATCGCCTCCACGTCGCCGCGATTGAACGCCGCGACGTAGCGCGCGACGAGCTCGACCCTCTGCGGGCCCGTCAAGCCCGCGCGGCTCCGACCCGTGCGCACGCTCCGTTGCTTCATTCCCGTGCCTCTCGGCGGCGATCGCCGCCGCGCCTACTGTCGAACGGCAAGGTCGCCCTGGAGATTTTCCGGCCCCCAGTACGCGCGCATCTGGACGATCTTGCCATTGCTCCCGAAGTCGAACACGTCGATGACCTCGAGCCGCGAGGTCGGCGAGCTCGCGACCAGCGGGAACGCGACCGAGCTCCCGGCGCAGCGCACGACGCCATCGTGCGCGATCGAGACGTTCATGTCGAAGCCCATCTGATAGAGACCGGCGATCGCCTTGTGGCCGACCGCCGGCGGGAGTCCGATCGGGTCCGACATGGTCGCCTTCGGATCGTAGAGCGAGAGGATCGACTGGACGTCGCGTGCGTTGTAGGCCGCGATGTAGCGCGAGACGATCGAGCGCAGCTCCGCAGCGGTATGCGGCGGTGTGGTGGCGACCGGCGGCGCGGTGGGCTTGCTCTTTTTCGCCGCAGCCCTCTTCGTCGTCTTCGCGGCTTTCGCCTTCGACGTCTTCTTCGCGCTCGTCTTCTTCGCGCTCCTCTTGGCCGTGCCCTTGCGGGCGGCCTTCTTCGTCGCCTTCTTTTTCGCCTTCTTCGCGGTCGCCTTCTTGCCCGTCGTCTTCGGCTTCATGTTGCCTTTCATGTTGACCTTCCGACTGCTCATCACTCTTCCCGTCCGGTCTACCGGGACCGTGCCCCGACGTTATCGAATGCCGAGCCGCTCGCGCGCGCCGGTGCTCGATCCAGCGCCCTCCTATTCCGGAGCAAAGTCGGCTCGCACCGTCAGCTCCTCCCACTCGTCGAGCGACGCCCGGATCGTATCGAGCTTCGCCCGGTACGTATCCAGCACGAGCTTGCCGAGCAGGAGCTGCCGCGGCGGATTCTTTGCCCGCACGACCTCGATGAGCGCCCTCGCGGCCCCGCGCGGATCCCCGGGCTGCTTGCCGTCCATGTCGGCGATCATCTGAGCCCGCGCGTGCACCGCCTCGTAGTCGGCGATCTTCGTCTTCGAGCGCTGCATCGAACGGCCCGCCCAATCCGTCCGGAACGGCCCGGCCTCGAGGGCCGAGACCCGGATCCCGAACGGTGCCACCTCGTCGACCAGCGCCTCGGTCAACGCCTCGACCGCCCACTTCGTCGTGCTGTAATAGCCGGTCCCGGGCTTCGACATGAGGCCCGCCTGGGACGAGTTGTTGACGATATGGCCGCTCTTCTGTTTGCGCATGTGCGGCAGGACCGCGCGGGTCATGGCGAGCAGCCCCCAGAAATTCGTCTCGAACATCGCCCGCACATCCGCCTCGTCGCCCTCTTCGATGGCGGCGAGGTAGCCGTAGGCGGCGTTGTTGACCAGCACGTCGATGCGTCCGAACTCGGCGAGCGTCGTCGCGACCGACGCTTCGACCTGTCGTTTGTCCGTCACGTCGAGCGCGATCGCCCGCGCCCGCTCCGGATATTGATCGACGAAATCCCGCAGCGTCTTCGGATCTCGC
>JANNQH010000124.1:0-5635 GCA_031400655.1 Deltaproteobacteria bacterium
GGCGTGGTCTGTCGGGAGCCGGCCACCCGGATCGAGGGGCAGGAAATCACGCTCGCGAATGGCGCCGTGACGCCCCCCGGCGCGGTCCAGGACTACCTCTTCCACAAGCCGATCGGCCTCTCCTGCAGCCGCGACGAGCGCGAGGCGCCGCTCGTCTTCGACGTGCTCGAGCCGGCGCTCCGACAGCGCCCACTCCAGATCGCCGGACGCCTCGACCGGGCGACCTCGGGGCTGCTCGTGCTGACGACAGATGGAGATTTCGTTCACCGCCTGACCCACCCGACGCGCAAGCTCCCGAAGCGCTATCGCGTGGGCTACCGGGGCGAGCTGGTGGCAGATGCGGTCGCCCGTTGTGGGGCGGGGATCCTGCTCGACGGCGAGGATCGGCCAACCCGGCCGGCGTTGTTGACGCTCGAGGGGCCGGGGCGCGCGACGCTCGTCTTGCGCGAAGGCCGCACGCATCAGGTGCGGAGGATGTTTCGGGCGCTCTCCGCCTTCGTCGAGACGCTTCACCGCGACCGGATTGGCGGCCTCGACCTTCCCCCCGACCTCGCCCCCGGCGCACTGCGCCCCCTCGATCCGGGCGAGCGAGCGCTCTTGCTGAGCGAGAGCAGCTTGTAGCCCCGGGTCTCCGCGACCTGCTCCACTTCGCCGAGGCGCGCGAGCGGCGCCTCGTAGGGCAGGGTCCGATTCGCGACGACGAGCGCCCGTCCGTTTCGCGTCAACCAGCCGACGAGCGATTCGAACAGGGAGAAGGCCGGGACGAGCTCGACCTCGCTGCCGCGGTGGTGGAAGGGCGGATTCAGGAGCGCCCAGTCGAAGCCCGTCTCGGTCGGCTTCTCGCGAGCGTCCCACCAGAGCACGCGACAGCGATCCCCGAGATCGAGGCGCGCGACATTGCGCTCTGCGCATTCGACCGCCCGGGCGTCGGCATCGACGAGCAGGACCTCTGCCCCGGGAAAGAGCTTCGCAGCCGCGAGGCCGAGGACGCCCGTCCCGCATCCGAGGTCGATGATTCGACGCGGCGGCTTCGGCATCGCCATCCGCGCGAGGCCTTCGATCAGGAGCTCGCTGCCCGGATCGAGGCGCTTCGCGCTGAAGACGCCGGGCAGCGTCTCGAGCTCGAACTCAACCCCGCTCGGAAGCTCGACCCGGATCGGCTCGGGGGCTTCGCGCAGCGGTACCGAGTCGCCCGTCTTTCGGAAGCGCACGACCCGCGCGCGGGCGCGATTCGCGACGACGACTCCGGGCTGTTCGAGCTGCTCTGCCAGCTTCTTCACCGCGGATACGACGCCGAGCGTGTTGGGGCCGGCGAAGAGCAGCTCGCCGTCGGGCGCGAGGATCCGCCACGCCTCGGCCAGGTCATCGAAGGTCGCAGCGCGGCTCTTCTGCAGGTGGACGATCGCCTGCGCGAAGCTGGCGCTCGCGACCTCGCGGGCGTGGGACGCGACCGAAATCCCCGCGGCCTGATCGGTGAGGAAGACATCGCGCCAGGGCTGGATCGCGATGCCGCTCTGGGCTTCCACCGCCTGCGACGACTGGAACTCGCAAACCGGTCCCGGCCGCAGTACGTCGGGATCGAGCACCAGGGACTCGCTCCGCCGGAGCTTTCGCGGGCTCATGACGGGACCCGGGCCGCGAGCATCGGCGGCGGCTGTTTGTCGACGTACGCAACCCACATCGCATCGAGCATCGACCAGAGGATCTCGAGCTTGCGCTGGAGCACCGCGAGCGCCCGGTCCTGCTCGCCGCGGGTCACGAAATGGCCGAGCGTGAATCCGAGTCCGTGCTCGACGTCGCGGCGCGCCTCCGACAGGCGCTTGCGGAAATAGCCGTAGCCCTCGGCGTCGATCCAGGGATAGAGGGCGGGCCAGTTCTCGAGGCGCTTCTGATGGATCGCGGGCGCAAAGAGCTCCGTCAGCGACGAGGCGATCGCCTCCTGCCAGGGAGCCGTGCGCGCGAACTGGACGTAGGCGTCGACGGCGAAGCGCACCCCCGGCAGCACGTGGCGCAGATCGAGCACCTCTGCGCGCGAGAGGCCGACGGCTTCGCCCAGTCGCAGCCAGGCCTCGATGCCGCCCTCGTCACCGGTCTGGCCATCGTGGTCGAGGATGCGCTGGATCCAGGCGCGGCGGATCTCGCGGTCGGGGCAATTCGAGAGGATCGCCGCGTCCTTTCTCGGAATCTGGATTTGATAGTAGAAGCGATTCGCGACCCAGCCGCGCACGGCCGCGGGCTCGAGCCCGCCTTCGTTCATCGCGATGTGGAACGGGTGGTGGATGTGATAGAAGCGATCCATTCCGCGCAGGCTGGCTTCGAATTCCGCGCGGGTCCGCGCCGGCAGTACGTCATTCGTCGGCTCATTCGAAGGAGAGCTCGTCGGAGGCTTCATCGCAGCTCGATCTCCATGCCGTCGAAGGCGACCTCGATCCCCATTGCGTCGAGCCGGCGCCGCTCGGGCGAGTCCTCGTCGAGAATAGGGTTGGTGTTGTTGATGTGGATCAGGATCTTGCGGCCGGGTAGCGCCGCTAACTCCTCGACCATGCCGCCTTGCCCCGTCTGCGCGAGGTGGCCCATCTCGCGGCCCGTCTTCTGGGAGGCACCGCGGGCGCGCAGCTCGTCGTCCTTCCAGAGCGTGCCGTCGACGAGCACGCAGTCGGCTTGCTGGGCCTCGGCGCGGATGCGGTCGTTGAAGGCGCCGAGGCCGGGGGCGTAGAAGCAGCGGCGTCCGCTCGCGCGGTCGACGAATGTGAGGCCGATCGTGTCGTCGGGGGCGGGCTTGTGTCGACGGGGGGAGTAGGGCGGCGCCTCGCCGGGGATCGGGAGCGGGAATAGCTCGAGGCCGGGCAGCTCGGGGATCGTGAAGGGCCGCTCGCCGATGGCGTCGATCGGGTGCCAGTCGACGCCACAATAGGATTCGAGAACGCGAAGCAGCGGGTAGCCGGTCGTGAGGTCGGCGTGGACGCTCGGGGTGCAGTGGACCTGGAGGCGCGAGCGGTGCTCGCGCAGGGTCATGAGTCCGGTCGCGTGGTCGATCTGGGCGTCGACGAGCAGCACCGCGGCGATCGCCGTGTCACGCACCGCCCGCGCCGGCTGCAGCACCGGACAGCTCGCGATCTGGGCGCGCAGGTCGGGCGACGCGTTCACGAGCAGCCAATTCGCGCCGTCGTCGGAGACCGCGAGGGACGACTGCGTTCGGGGCAGGGCGCGGATACGGCCCTCGCGCAGGCCGCGGCAATTCGGGCAATTGCAGTTCCACTGCGGAAATCCGCCTCCCGCCCCGGACCCCAGCACGATGATGCGCATGAAACGACCGTTCCCTGGTTTCATCAGAAGGGCTTCACGACGACGAAGATCACGATTCCGACCATCAAGATCGTCGGGACCTCGTTGGCGATCCGGAAGAACCGCTGGGGATGCGCGTTGCGATCCTCGGCGAACGCATCCCGCCAGCGAAGCATCAGAAAATGGCTCACGAGAAGGCCCGCGACGAATGCGAGCTTCCACCACAGCCAGGCCCCCGCATCGGGGAGGTAGCCGGGCGTGCCCGGGAGTGCGATCAGCAGGGCGCCAAAGCCGAGACTGGCGAGCATCGCCGGCCGCATGATGAAGTCCGACAGCTTCCGCTCCATCACTTTGAAGGTCTCGGACTGGGCGCTGCCGGCCGGGGCGTCGCAGTGATAGACGAAGAGCCGCGGGAGATAGAGCAGGCCCGCCATCCACGAGATCACGGCGATCACGTGGAGCGCCTTGAGCCAGGGGTAGACCGCGGGCGTGAGGAGCGCGATTCGATCGAGCCAGTCGGTCATCCGAGACTGAACTGCTCGGCGAGATTGCGCTCGGAGAGACTCTGGCCGGCCTGGAACAGGATTTCGGCGGCCACGTGGCGATCCTCGGCGATCTCGACCTCGACGACCTCACGCACCTCGGTCGAATCCGCGACCGCGCTGACCGGACGTTTGTCGGCCTCGAGCACCTCGATGCGGACGCGCGCCGTGCGTGGCAGGAGCGCCCCGCGCCAGCGCCGCGGGCGGAAGACGCTGATCGGTGTGAGGGCCAGGACGCCAGCGTCGAGCGGCAGGATCGGGCCGTGGGCCGAGAGGTTGTAGGCCGTGCTGCCCGCTGGCGTCGCGACGAGCACGCCGTCGCAGGTCATCTCTTCGAGGCGCACGACGCCGTCGACGTGGATCCGGAGCTTGGCGGCCTGGCGCGTCTGCCGCAGCATCGAGACTTCGTTCATCGCCTGTAGCTCGACGCGCGCGCCGCTCGCGAGGTGGGCGACCATGTGAAGTGGATGGAGCCTCGCGGATTCCGCCACCCGGATCTGGGCGATCAGGTCTTCGCTCGCATAGGGATTCATCAGGAATCCGACCGAGCCGCGGTTCATGCCATAGATCGGGAGCCCGGTGGCGAGAAAGCGGTGGATTGTCTCGAGCATGAAGCCGTCGCCCCCGAGCGCCACGATCACGTCGGCGTCTTCGGGGGATTTCACGGGATAGAGGCGTTCGAGGGCCTCGCGGGCGGACTGGGCGGCGGCGGTCCGGGCTGCGACGATCGCGATGTGCTCGGCGTCGGCGTGGGATCGGCGCCGGCTCGAGGACGGAAAGGGTGCGATGGGGGCGCTCGGGCCGGTCGGATCGTCGCTCTGCGTGTCTCGGGCAGTCACGCCAGCCAGTCTAGCAGCGCCCGTGGTTTTTCCGCGACGCGATTCTGACCCGACGATCGGAAGCAATCCGGGTGCTGGCTCGATTCTGTCTATTTCGGAGCCGCGCCTGCGGTTATCGTCCGCGTCCCATTCTGGGAGAGGAGAGGATCAGTTGAAGGGCAACGCTTCGTGGCGATCGGTTTTCTTGCGCGCGGGTCTCGGGCTCGCGCTTGTCTGTGCATTTGCGGCGCCTAGCGCGGCGCACGACGAGCCGGAGCCGGTGAACGACGGCTGGATCGGCGGGGTGAGCGCTTCGCTGACGGCACAGACGGGGACGGTGGATACTTTCGCGGGTGCGATCGATGCCGTAGGGGAGCAGACCTTCGGCAAAGACTGGGTCCGGGGGCGCTTCAATGGCGTGTACGGCACGTCGCGCCAACGCAACTCTGATCGGAACGACACCGTGATCCAGGACGCACAGGGCCTCTTCGGCGACTGGAAGCGAACCCTCTACGAACAGTTCTTCTGGCAGACTGGATCCGAGCTCTCGCGGAACTCGGTCCAGGACCGAGCAGTGCGGGCCGCCCTCTCGACCGGTCCCGGTTATCGCCTCTGGCGCGGTGAAGATGAAAAGCTCGAGCATTTCGACGCCAACCTGGGCATCGGCTATCGCTACGAGCTCTACGATATCGATACGGAGCCCGGTGCGCCGGATCGCGGTCAGCTCGACAGCGATCACTTCGCCGATGTCGTCGCCGGATTCGAATACAGGAACGGGTTTTTCGAGGACCGGGTCGAATTCACGCATACGGGTTCGGCGCGCATGCCGATGAACGATCCGAGCGGCTACGTCCTGATCACGGAAGTGATCTTCGGAATTCCGCTGACCCCTGCGTGGTCGTTTCGGACGGCGTACTACGTGGAATACAACCACGTTCAGCCGGACGAAGTGAACAACCTCACGACCCGCGCGACGGTGGGGCTCGGTTA
>JANNQH010000125.1:0-1567 GCA_031400655.1 Deltaproteobacteria bacterium
GTGATGCCGGTGTAGAGGAGCTCCCGCGTCATCAACCGCGAGACGCGCGCGCCGAGCACGAGATCAACCCGCAGAAACTCCGAGCCCTGACTCTTGTGGACGCTCATCGCGATCGCGCTCTCGTGGGCCGGCAGCCGGGCGAGCGAGAGCGTCCGCACACCGCCGTCGGGACCCGCGAACAAGGCGCGCAGCCCATCCGGAAGCTTCTCGACGAGGCCGACGTCGCCGTTCCAGAGCGACTGATCGGGCGCGTTCTGGGTCACGAGGAGCATGCGGCCCGGCCACTCGCCCGCGCGGCTCGAAGTTCGGCGTTCGAGGGCCGCCGCCTCGTCGAGCACGCGCGCGAGGGCCTCGACGCCGAAAGGGCCGCGGCGGTGTGCGCAGAGGACACGGTAGTCCGAGAGGCGTGCGAGCTTCGCCTCGAACGACGGCTCGGCCAACACCGCGGCCTGTTGCTGGCGGACTTCCGCCGCGAGCCGACCGGCGAGCAGGCCGACCGACTCGATTTCATGACGCTCGACATCGGCATGCCGCGAATCGGCCAGGATCTCGAGAGCGCCGTCGGCATCCCCCGCGCGAACCGCCTCGGCGAGCAGCCCGATGCCGCCCGCCGCCCGGTAGCGATGGCTCTTCGTGAGCCGCGCGATCGATCGTTCGAGACCGGCGACCGGGGCACTCTCCTCCGCGTCGCCACAGAGATCCGCGAGCACGGCCCCCGCCTCGACCGACGCGAGCTGGCGCGGATCGCCGAGCAGCACCAGGCGCGGAACCGATTCGCAGGCCGCGAACAACCGCGCCATCAGCTCGAGGTCGACCATCGAGACTTCATCCACGACGACGACGTCGGCCTCGAATGCGGCCGCATCCGCGGCACGACCGCCGCGGCCCCGGGCTCCGCGCGCGAGGGCGCGGTGGATTGTCTCGGCGCTGGTCGGAAGCGCGCTGCGCAGATCCTCCGCGAGCCCCTCCATGGCGGCGCGTTCCCGCGCGAAGGAATTCGCCATCGCGGCGGCGGCCTTGCCGGTCGGTGCGAGCAGCAGGACGCGCGCGGCCCGACCGTTCGTCTCGAGGGCGTGCAGGGCGAGCAGCCGCACCAGCCTCGCGACGAGCGTCGTCTTGCCCGTGCCGGGTCCGCCCGTCAGGATCGCGAGCGGTCGCGTCAGGCCGATCTCGAGGGCGCGGCGAGGGGCGTCGTCGCCCGGGACGAGTCGATCGCCGAGCACGCGGTCGATCGATCCCCCGGCGTCGAACCCCGCGAGCTCGAAAGCGGGGCGCGCGACCCGGCGCAGGACCGCACTCGCGAGCGCGAGCTCGGCGCGCTGGAGCCGACGCAGGTAGAGGCGGCCCCTGCCATCGAGGACGAGCGGTCGGACCTCGGCGTCGGGAGCGGGCGGGGCATCGGAAGCGCCAATCGTGTTAGTCGAATCCGACTCGACGAGCGGACTCGCCGCGACCGCTGCGAGCCAGTCCTCGACCGAGGCATGCGTGACGAGGGCCGGCAGCTCGCCCGCCTCGGCCCCGTCGTCGCTCGCGAGCCCCTCGGCGGCGAGGCGGCGAAGGTCCGCAC
>JANNQH010000126.1:0-2651 GCA_031400655.1 Deltaproteobacteria bacterium
CGAAGCCCTGCTTGCGCGCACGCTCGACGTCGGCCTCGACGTTCTCGATGAAATAGGCGACGTGGTGGACCCCGTAGCGCCCGGCCTTGATCCAGGATTGGTAGGGCGTCGAGACGTCGGGCTCGTTCAGCGACTGCACGAGCTGGATCTGGAGATTGCCCTGATAGGCAAGCGCCTCGTGGATGCGCAGTGTGAAGTCGCGGCCTTCGAAATTCGTCGCGAGCTCGATGTTGCGGAAATTCGTCCAGGGGCCGAGGCCCGCGTGTCGGAGCCAGTGCTCCATCGCCGCGTCGATGTCGGGAACGAGGTAGGCGACCTGGACCACCGGGCCGAAGCTCTGACCGATCTGGCTCATCGAATCTCCAGTCATTCCGTATCGAGCCCCCGCGCGTCGGGTCCCGTGTGGCCCCGTGGCTCTCGATTCGAGAGAATGGCACATCCCCAGCTTGCCAGAAGGAGTCGAATCGATTGACGCAAGCGAAGCCGCTGGCACCGCTCGAGCCGGAGAATCCGCTCCACCAGCAGTGTGGCCCCGACGTCGACTGGTCGCGGGTCAACACGGCGGAGTCGATCGTCGGTGTCCAGACGCCGCTTTCGTGGTCGTTCTGGGACGAAGGGGGCGAGCTGGGATTCCGGCTCGCCTACTGTGAGATGGGCCTGCTGGCGGCCGAGGAGCTGGCGATTCCGGCGCGGGTCGACGACCAGTTCACGGCCCTTTTCTACGGTCGCGGCGCCACCAACGTGAGCGCCTTCCGCCGCGCCCTCGACGCACTGCCCTTCGCTGCGACCGACGATGCGGAAGCGAGCTTCTTCTCGTCGCGGAGCGATGCCGGGCGGGTTGCCGCGTCGAGGAAACGGCGCGCGAACGCCTCATTGCGATTGCCGATCGCGGCGTTGCTGCTTCCCGGACGACTTCGCCGCATACGCGAGCGGAGTCGACGGGCCTGGGAGGTGTCGCTTTCCGAATTGCCCCACGCCGATCTCGCCCGCGCCCACCATCGCTTCGCCCAGGCCCTCCCGCGCTTTTCCGACGAGGTGGCTGCCCAGATCGTCGCCTCGACCGTCGCGACGATCCTCTTCGGGCGTCTGCAGCGATTGCTCGGCCGCGTCGGCAAGCCGGAGATCGCGAACGATCTGTTAGGGGGGTTCGGCGAGACGGAGGAAGTTCGCACGTCGGCCGATCTCTGGGAGGTCGCCCACGGCCGGCTTCCCCTCGCGACCTTTCTCGCGCGCCACGGCTTTCGCGGACCCGCCGACGGCGAGCTCTCGAGTCATTCCTGGCGCGAGGATCCGGCGCCCGTCGAGGCGCTCTTCGCGCCCTATCGCGAGCTTCACGAAGAGAAGAGCCCCGGGCGAGCGGAGGCCGGGCGTGCGGCGGCTCGGGAGCGGGCTGCCGCCGAGCTCGTCGCTTCAGTCTCGGGTCGGGATCGCGTGGCCGCGCGACTGCTCCTCGCGCTCGGGCGTCGCTACATCCCGCTGCGCGTCGTCGCGAAGGCGGCCTTCCAGCAGACCTTCGACGTCGCCCGGGCAGCGGCGAGGCGGATCGGTGTGCTGCATGCGGCGTCGGGACGGATCGCCGATCCCGACGACGTCTTCTTCTTGACGCGCCACGAGCTGCTCGCGCCGCCGGACTCCGTTCGCTCAGCGGTCGGCGAGCGACGAGCCCTTCGTGCACGTTATGCAGAGATCGACCTGCCCGTCGAGTTCCGGGGCATGCCACAGCCGATCGTGTACGCGCCGTCGAGCGCGATCGACGTGGGTCCCGTCACCGGCCTCGGCGTCAGTCCCGGCGTCGTCGAGGGCATCGCGCGCATCGTCCACGAGCCGGGGGACAGCGAGCTCGAGCCCGGTGAGATCCTCGTCTGCCAGACGACGGACCCGAGTTGGAGCGCCTACTTCCTGCTGGCTGCGGGCGTCGTGATCGACATTGGCGGATCGCTCTCCCACGGCGCCATCGTGGCCCGCGAGCTCGGGATCCCCTGCGTCATCAACACCCTCGACGGCACCCGCCGCCTGCGCACCGGCGAGCGCATCCGCGTCGACGGCGGCACGGGGCGGGTGGAGCGACTGTCGTGAACGAGCCTGGTGAACCGGGAAGCCGACGCGCCCTGCACGATCTCCTCGCGACCCTCGCCGAGATCGACCGCGTCCAGCTCGGTGCGGACCGAGGAATCCGCGAGCCCGCCGAGGTCGCGAGTGGCATTCGATTCCTGCTTCATTTATTAGGCGGCGGTCTCGATCTGGCATTCGAAGCCGATCCCCGGCGACCCGAGTTTCGCCCCACGATGTCGGCTGGCCGCCGCTTCTACGGCGACAACCCCGACGCGATCTACCAGTCGACGACGATCGACCCGACGCTCGCCTATCGAATCCGCGCGAACACGACCGGTGCCGTCTACACCTCCTTCACCGTCGAAGGCGGCGGCAGTCTCGACTCGCGCTACCCGCCCGGCCGGGTCGTCTCGAGCCTCAACGACACAAAGCTCGGAATGGCGTCGGACGGAAGCTATGAGCTGATCGCCAGTGCCGAGCCCCGATCCGGTTCCAGAGCGTGGCTGCCGCTTGCGCCGGATGCGTGCTCGATCGTGACCCGCCATTACTTCGAGGGCGATGCGCCCGTCGATCGCCGGCTCGCGATTCCGATCGAGATC
>JANNQH010000127.1:0-2616 GCA_031400655.1 Deltaproteobacteria bacterium
GGCTCGCGGGCTTCCAGCGCGCCGAGCAGGGCTTTGCGGCGCTGGTCGAGGGGGGAGCCGAGACGCCTGCTCTCTACACCAACCTCGGCAACGCGGCCCTCCAGGCAGGCCACGTCGGGCAGGCGGTCGTCGCCTATCAGCGTGCGCTGCGCCTCGACCCCGGAGCGACGACCGCGCGCCAGAACCTCGCCCACGTCCGTTCGCTTCTGCCCGCCTGGGTTCCGCGTCCGGGCAATCCGGATTCGACCGAGGCCCTGTTCGCCTATCGTCGGATTCCGGCGCAGACGCGGTCCTTCGCCGCCGCCGGCTGCTTCGCCGTTGCAGCGCTCTGTCTCGTCGTGTCGGCGCGCCGGCGAGAGGGCGCCTGGCGCGGGCTTGCGATGCTCTCTGGGCTCGCGTGGTTGGCGCTGATGGCGAGCGTGGTGCTCGACGGCCGTGGGGCCGATGCGAGGGCCGCGGTCCTGATGGCCGAGGAAACACGGGCGCGTTCGGCGGATTCTGCGCTCGCGCCCCTGGCGTTTCCCGAGCCCCTGCCGCCGGGCGTCGAGGTCGAGCAGCTCGAAGTGCGCGGCGACTACGCGCGGGTCCGGCTCGCGAACGGGCGCGACGTCTGGGTGCGGAGCTCGAGCGTGAGCCCCGTCGCGGGCTGATCCCCTAGAATCGTGTTCGAGGTTCATCTCGAACGACTTCTCGAACGACATTTCGAACAATAGAGGGAGAATGCGATGGCTTCCGTCCGGGTCGCGATCGCGGGCGTCGGGAACTGTGCGAGCTCGCTGGTTCAGGGGGTCGCCTACTACACGGTCCGCGATCCCGAGAAGACGGCGGGTCTGATGCACGGCCAGGTCGGGCCCTATGGCATCGCCGACATCGAGTTCGTCGCGGCCTTCGATGTCGACGTCCGCAAGGTCGGCCTCCCTCTCGAAGAGGCGATCTTCGCGCGGCCCAATCGAACGCCGATCTTCGAGGCTGATCTCTCGGCGGGCGGCGCGCGACGCGCTTCGGGGGTGTGCGTCGAGATGGGGCCGGTGCTCGACGGCGTGGCGGAACACATGGCGAATCATCCGGCGGAGGAGTCGTTTCGTGTCGCGTCGGCCGGGCCGGTCGACGTCGCGGCCGTGCTGCGGTCGTCGGGTGCGGATGTCCTCGTCAACTATCTGCCGGTCGGATCCGAGCAGGCGACGCGTCATTATGCCGAGGCGTGCCTCGAGGCCGGTGTGGCCCTCGTGAATTGCATTCCGGTGTTTCTGGCCTCCGATCCGGACTGGGCCGAGCGGTTTCGCACTGCGGGTCTGCCGATCGTGGGGGACGACGTGAAGAGCCAGCTCGGAGCGACGATCGTCCACCGTGCGCTCGCCCGGCTCTTCGCGGACCGCGGCGTCGAGCTCGCTCGGACCTATCAGCTGAACACGGGCGGCAATACGGACTTTCTCAACATGCTCGAGCGAAGCCGCCTCGAGTCGAAGAAGCGTTCGAAGACCGAATCGGTCCAGAGTCAGCTCGACGTTCCCCTCGATCCCTCGCAAATCCATATCGGCCCTTCGGACTACGTCGCCTGGCAGGGCGATAACAAGCTGGCGTTCATCCGCATGGAGGGACATGGATTCGGTGGGCAGCCGGTCGAGCTCGAGCTGCGGCTCTCGGTGTTGGATTCTCCCAATAGCGCGGGCGTGGTGATCGACGCCGTCCGCTGTGCGAAGCTCGCTCTCGACCGGGGACTCGCGGGGCCGATCGAGTCCGCGAGCGCTTACTACATGAAAAGTCCGCCGCGGCAGCTGCGGGACGAGGAAGCGCGGCGCGCGCTCGAGGCGTTCATCTCATGAAGCTCTACACGTTTCCCGTCGCCCCCAATCCCACCAAGGTCAGGCTCTACCTCGCCGAGAAGGCGGCGGCCGGCTGTCGCATTCCGCTCGAGGAGATCACCGTCAATCTGCTCGAGAAGGCACAGCGCAGCCCCGAGCACCGCGCGCGCAATCCGTTCGGGACGCTGCCCGTGCTCGAGACGGATTCCGGGACGCACCTGATCGAGTCCCTCGTGATCATCGACTACTTCGAAGAGTTGTATCCGACGCCCCCGATGTTCGGGCCCGATCCCGAAGCTCGGGCCGTGGCCCGGCAGATCGAGCGGATCGCGGATCTGGGTGTCCTGCTCCCGATCGCCCGAATCGTGCACGCGACCGATTCGCCGGTCGGGTACCCGGCCAATCCAGCGGTCGCCGACTACTACCGCGAGCGGTTGCCGCGGGCGCTCGGGTATCTCGAGAGCTCGCTGGCCGATGGCCGGACCTTCCTGGCGGGGAAGCAGGTCACGGTCGGCGACTGCACGCTCGCGGCGGCGCTGCAGTTCGGCAGGTTTCGTAAAATCGACGTCCTGGGAGAGTACCCGCGGCTCGCGGCGTGGGACGACCGCTATCGGAAGCGACAGCCTGCCGCGTTGATTCTCGTGGCGTAGAGCTGGAGGAGTTTGCGTGCAGAGCCTGTTCGACGCATTTCGGGAGCATCCCGAGCTGGCGCTGTTCCTGACCCTGGCCATCGGCCACGGCATCGGGAGGATCCAGTTCCGAAGTTTTCAGCTCGGTCCGGTGCTGGGCTGCTTGTTGGCCGGGGTGCTCGTCG
>JANNQH010000128.1:0-2386 GCA_031400655.1 Deltaproteobacteria bacterium
GCAAGACTCCTCGCGCGGGGATTCATCCATCTCGATCGCCTGCTCTCAGCGAGTCGCGTCCGCCCAGATTCCGACGAGCTCATCGACACTCGAAAGCGTCACCAATCCATCGAGGGTGTAGCGCAATACCTGCTCACCATACTCCCGCGGATACCCGATCACCGCGTCCCGCGGCACGACGACTTCGTAGCCGTGATTCACCGACTCGATCGAGATCCCGATGATCCCCCGATTGAGCGACACGCCCGCGGCGACGACCGTGCGGGTCCCGAGGCTGCGCAGGATCGAGTCGAGATCGGTGCCGGCAAAGGGCGAAATGCCGTGGAAGCGGAGCGATTCGAGATCGCCGTCGCCCCGGAGCTCGGGCACGACCTCGACCGCGGGCGTGCCGACCGGCAGATGGCCCGGATCGTCGAGGAGCTTGTTCACGAAGGGCATGTTGCGATAGCTGCCGGCACGATCGGGTCGAAAAGCAGCGCTGCAGTGGACGACACGCATCCCCCGCTTCCGCGCGCCTTCATAGAGCGATGCGCATCTTCCCAGGATGCCCGACTCGCGCACCGCCTCCGCAGGCCCCTGGAAGCGCGCGAGGTCGCCAACGATGCCGCGTTGCATCTCCATCGAGAGGATCGTCGTATGCGCGGGATCGACCCGCTCGAAGAGTTCCCGGTTCACCGACTCGTCCTCCCGCCAAAGCGCGCGGCGGCACGCTTGCAAAGTCTAACTCGTCGGCGAGAATCCACGGGGCACCGCCGATGGTCGGGCGCAAGGAGATCCCGATGAGCGAGGCGGATGCGATCGATCGGCTGACGGATGGAATGATTTGGGACGATTTCTGCGAGCGCTTGAAGTCGACGGGCCACAAGGTCCTGGCGGCCGCGCCGGACGACCCCTTCGACCGCGCCGAGGGCCTCCGCTATGTCGCGCGACTTGCCCGCGGCTTCCTGCGCGACGTCGTCGCCGACGCCCAGCCGGACCGCCTTCCCTTCGTGCCCGGAGACTGGCTCAAGATCGGGCTCGACAATCCAGACTACGCCTATTTCGCGGCGAAGCTCGAAGCCGGCTCGCGTTATGCCCTGCGAGGACAGCTCGGCGAGGCCTCGCGAATCGGCTTCGGAATCTATTCGGGTGCGCTCGGAACGCCGACGGGCCTCGTCTGCGACGGCTATCTAGACAGCCAGGACCTGAAGCTCGACGCACAGGGCCGCTTCGAGATCCAAATCGGTCCCGATGAAGAGCCGGGCAAGGGCCTGCGGACTGGACCGTCGACCAACAACTTCAACGCCCGCATCACGCTTCTCCATCGTGCCGAGGACCGACTGCCCGACCTCGAGCTCGTTCGACTCGACTCCGCCGCAAAGCCGCCGCCCCTCGATCCGAGCGCCTTCTCGAATGGGCTCGAGCGCGCCGGGCGAATCCTCGAGGGCACGGTCGGACAGTTTCTCGTCTGGACGACGTCGTTCGAAGCCCACCGCCACGAGGTGCGCGAGATCGACCCGAAGCTCTCCGCGGCCGCCCAGGGCGATCCGAAGACACGTTATTTCTACAGCTACTGGGAGATCGGCGAGGACGAGGCTTTCGTCGTCGATCTCGAGCCGCCGGCCTGCGAGTATTGGAATCTCCAGATCGGGAACCACTGGCTCGAGTCCTTCGACTTCATGAGCTTCAAGACCCACGTGAACCAGGCGACCGCCGTCGCCGACGAAAAGGGCCGCGTGCGGGTCGTCATCGCGTGCCGCGATCCCGGCGTGCCGAACTGGCTCGATACGGCGGGGCATGCGCGGGGCGGCCTGGCGCTCCGCTGGGTCGGGGCCGAATGGATTCCAAAGACGACTTCACGCGTCGTCCGGCTCTCGGAGCTGAAGAACGCCTAACGCGACCAGGTCGAGAGCGGAACGGTCTGCGTATCTCGACCCGAGCGCAGGATCGTGCCCGGCCGCGCCCCGGTATCGACGCCGTAGCGCACGACGACGCGGCCGTTCACCAGGACGTGGTCCACGCCGATGGCGTCGGCGTAGAGCCGTGGCGCGTCCGCGGGTAGATCGACGCGGGTGTAGGTCGGGCCCTTTGCGATCCGCTCGACGTCGAAGACGACAATGTCGGCGTGCCACCCCTCGGCGATCCGCCCCCGCTCGCGCAGACCGTAGAACCGCGCCGGGACGTCGGTCAGCTGTCGCACCGCCTCCTCGACCGAGATCAGATTCATCTCCCGTACCCCGCGACCGAGCAGCTGGGTCGTGAAGGCGAAGGTGTCGAGCATGTCGAGATGGGCTCCGGCATCGGACGCGCCGACGATCGTGCGCGGGTCTTTCCAGGACTCGGCCCGCAGTCGCCAGCTCTCGGCGTCCGTCTGGCCCTCGGTCGGCGAGGCGAACGAGGTCCGCAG
>JANNQH010000129.1:0-7420 GCA_031400655.1 Deltaproteobacteria bacterium
CGGAGCGGGGAAACACGAGGGCGTAGAAAACCGCGCAGGCAAGCGCGACGACCCAGGTCGCGCGCCGATTGCCGGTCATGGTCGCGAGCACGATCTGGATCACGTAGAGCGCGCTGAATGGGCTGTCGGGTCCACCGCTCCGATACAGCAGCAGCGTGAAGAGCGCAGCGTCGAAGACGAGGGTCGGGACGACGAGATGCGAAGCACCTCGCTTCGTCCCACGCTCGAGCGCGATGAGACCGACATTCGTTGCGACGATGAGCACCGGCACGCTCCACAGCCGCTCGTAGGGAAGCGGAAGCACGAGCAGCTGCCGGGCGAGCTCGATCGCGACGATCTGGCCCGCGGCGGACAGGAAGCGCAAGGGGATCAGCCATCGCAGCACTGCCTCGGCACGAGCCGGGGCGATCGCCGGTCGTGCGGGCGCCTCTCTTACGGAGGGAGCGGAGGGCGCGGTAGTCGCGGAAATCATCGCGGCGGTCAGGGAGAGGGCGCGTAACATCGAAAAAAGCTACTCGGGGCCCGTTGCCGCTGCAATTTGACGGGGAGATCCCGCGTTCGGCCGCGTGCGTCAATTTGTCGCGCCCGGCTGGGCGGGGTTTCGGTGGGTCATGGCATCGGCGAGTGTTTTGGGCGTGTCCTGGAATGCCCGCTGGATGTATGTAACCGCCGTCGTCGCGCTCCTGCTTGCCTGCGCCTCAGCCTTGTCCGCGCCTCGCGCGAGCGCTGAAGAGCGTGCCGACTCCGAGCTCGCGGCCGCCTCGATCGGATCCCAGGAGCTCGTCGGATTGCGGGCGCCGGCCTGTGAGCTGACGCGGCTCTCTTTCTCCGCCGCGGACGTCGTCGTCGACGCCGACGATGTCGAAGTCGAGGATGCCGCTTTCGTGGAATCCTTCCAGGGCCGCGTCGTCCTCGTCGACTTCTGGGCGTCCTGGTGTCCCACCTGCGAGCACGCCTTCGGCTTCTTGAATGAGCTGGCTCGGGATTTCCGGGACGCAGGTCTCGAGGTCGTCGCGATCAATCTCGACAGCGATCCGCGCGACGCCCGCGACTTTCTTGCCGGTCAACTCGCCGGGCAATTCTCCGGACGCCGCATCGAGTTCGAGCTGGCCCGCGATGCGACCGGGCGCTGTCCGCGCGGCTTCGGTCTCGTCGGGATGCCCTCGGCCTATCTGATCGATGCAGCGGGGCGCGTGCGCGCCGTGACGCGCGGCTTCCGACCGGGCGAGGCGCGGGCCCTGCGAGCCCGGATCGCGGCGCTGCTCACGAAATCGCCGAACGCGTTGCCGGCGGTCGCAGCCGGGTCGGCTGTTGAAGAGGCTGTGGAAGAGTCCGTTGCAAAGTCGGCTTCCGAGCAGCGCGCCCCGGATTCGACGCCCTCGTCTGCACGGTGAGCGGGTGAGCATGATGAGCGGAAGGGTGCGCGCACCCGCCGTGACCGGCCTGCTGCTGCTTCCCCTCGCGCTCGCGTCTCTGTTGGCGTGTCAGAGCGTCGAGCCGTGGGAGCGCGCCGCCTTCGCCGCAGCGCGCATGCAGAGCGAGCCCCACGCTCCGCACGCGGCTTTCGTCGACCACGTCCGCCAGAGCCGCGAAGCGATCGACGCGGGCTCGGGCTCGAGCGGAGGGGGTTGTGGTTGTTACTAGGGCGTTTCGCGCCTGGCTGCGGACGCTCGGCCGCGCGCGCCCGGCCCGGCGCTCGCTCCAGCGCGCGCGGCCTTCCGCGTCGCTTCGCGCCCTCACGACCGCGGCGCTCGCCCTGCCGGGACTCGCCGCGTCGTTGGCGCCCGTCGTGGGGATGACGCTCGCGCCGTCGCCGGCCGCGGCGGGTGCGAAGGACGAGATCCGTCTCCAATACGGACGCTACGAAGAGGGCGACCGCCGGCTTCCCGGTGTCGAGAGCCGCTTCGATCCGATCGACGTCGACTTCCTGAGCCTCGGGGCGACCGTCGGACTGCTCGACCGCTGGAATCTCTCCCTTGACTTATCCCAGGACACCTGGTCGGGCGCCACGCCCGTCGCGACGGCGCCGCAATCGTTCTTCGGCAACCGGGCGAGCGCGCCGGACGGTGTGTCGGGGGCGACGCCCTTCATCACGGGCGACCTCTTTTTCGACGGCGATTTCCAGGTGCTCGAGTCGGATCTGTTCGGTGGGCTGACGGGCCGCCAGGATCCCGGCCTTGTCCACACGCTCTCCTCCGCTTCGCCGGAGACGCGCAAAGCAGTCGATCTGGGCCTCGAGTACGAGTGGGACGATGCGGCGATCTCCGGCAGCGGGGGCGTCTCCGTCGAGCCCGACTATCTCTCGGGCTTCGCCCGGATCGCCGGCCGCCTCGACTTCGCAAAGAAGCGCACGAGCGTCGATTTCGCGGCGAGCGTCTCGCAGAACGAGATCGACGCCCAGTTCGATCATGACGCTGCGCCCTACATCGACGCCTCGTCCTACGCCGGCGAGATCCACAATCGCGCCTCAGGCAGCCCCGTGCTGCGCGACCGCCGTACGGATTGGACGCTCGCAGCGGGCTTGAATCAGATCATGAGCCCGACGACCCGAATCGAGAGCTCGCTCCAGTTTCGGCGCAGCGATGGCTATCTCGCGAATCCCTACAAGGTCGTCGAGGTCGCCTTCATCGATCCTGAGCAGCAGTTCCTGGCGCCGCCGGGCGGCTTCTACGGCGACGTCCATGCGCTGCTCGAGCGCAGGCCCGACGAGCGAAACCAGCTGACCTGGTCGACCCAGCTGCTCCAGGACATCGAGGCCGTCGATGCGGCCGTGAGTCTTCGTTATTCGCTGGCCCACGACGATTGGGGCCTCGACGCGCATACGCTCGAGGTCCAGTGGCGCCAACAGCTCGGATCGACCTGGCTCGTGACGCCGCGAGTCCGCTACACGACGCAGGGCGCAGCGGACTTCTACCAGCCGCTGCTGATCTCGCAGCAGGCTTTTCTCGCCCTCGAGACTGATCCGAACGGAAACGTCGTCTCCACGACGCCCTTCGACCCCGGCCTGCTTCCGAACGACTACTCGGGCGACCAGCGGCTCTCGGCGTTCGGTGTGCTCTCGGGCGGAATCGCGGTGCAGAAGCGGCTGTTGCGAGCATTTGTCCTCGAGCTCGGCTTCGAGTACGCGCAATCTGCGGGGAGCCTGCGGATTGGTGGCGGGGGCGAAGGCGATTTCGCGCGCTACGACGCCTGGCTCGTGAATGCAGCGCTGCGCGTCGATCTCTCGACCCTCGCCCTCGTGCGGAGCTCGGGACGAGAGCTCGTGCTCGGAGACGGAGACGCCGACGCGACGTCGCATGGGAATCCGGTGATGCAAGCGGGCCAGGTTTCCGCCCACGCCGCCCTCGCGGCGCCGGCGGGTGTCATGTACGCCCACTCGCTTCCGAGCGCGGGACAGTTCATGCTCGGCTACCGCACGATGTACATGCGGCGCGAGGGGGATTTCAAGGCCGGCTCGAAGCGGCCCTCGGACGGCGTAATCGTCGACGATGCGTGTGGCGACGAGTCCTGCAGCGCTGCGGCCGACCGCATGGTGCACCAGATGCACATGCTCGACCTGATGTACGCGCCGACCTCCTGGCTCAGCTTGATGTTGATGCCGAGCTACATCGACAACGACATGCAGCTGCGCGACCTCGAGGGGAGCGTCCCCGACGTCCACAGCAATCACGATCGCCACGCGACCGGCGGCATCGCCGATACGCGTTTCGGCGCGATCGTCGGACTCTTCCAGCGGGCGAACCACGACGCGAACCACAATTCGAGTCATCACGCGAACCTCGCCCTGCTCGTGAGTGCGCCGACCGGTGACACGAGCGTCCGCTTCCGCCGGGATCACGGCATCGAGCGGGGCTTCGTCCACTACGACATGCAGCTCGGGAGCGGCACCTGGGATTTCCTGCCGAGCCTGACCTACCTGGGCGCGCACGGTCGCTTCCGCTTCGGGGCGCAGGCGAGTGGGATCGTGCGCCTGGAGAGCGAAGGGCCGACGGGTTATGCGCTCGGAGACGAGCTCCAGCTGACGAGCTGGGCCGGCATCGACGTCACCCACTGGCTCGCGGCTACGCTCCGCGGTCTCTACACCCAACAGGGCCGGATCAGCGGCCGCTACGACCAGCTCTCGACTCTTCGAACCCCGGCGGACTATCCGAATAACGCTGGAGGCCGGTTCTTCGATCTCGGGATCGGCCTCGCGGTCACGGTGCCGCGCGGAAGCTTCGAGGGCATGCAGCTCTCGCTCGAGTGGATCCAGCCTCTCGCGGAGGACTGGAACGGGTATCAGCTCGAGCGGACGGGCTCCCTCGCGGCGAGCTGGGGGATGTCCTTCTGACGCGCCAGCGCGACGCGCGTCCGCTCGTCCGGCGTTTTCAGGCGATGGGCTCACCCTGCGAGATCCAGCTCGATGTCGCGGCCGGACCCGGACGAGCTCGAGCTCTCCACCGCGCTCCCGTGGAGGCGATCCTCGCGGCGGCCGTCGCCGAGGTCGAGCGGCTCGAAGCGCGTTATTCGCGCTACCGCGACGACAGCTTCCTCTCCGACATCAACCGCGTGGCAGCGACGGGCGGGACGATCCCGCTCGATCCGGAGACGGCGGGGCTGCTCGACTATGCGGCGACCTGTCATGCGCAGAGCGGGGGCCTCTTCGACATTACCTCCGGCATCTTGCGCCGCGCCTGGTCCTTCAATATGAGTAAGGAGAAGCGACTGCCCGAACCGGCGGAGATCGCGCCGCTGCTCGAGCGGGTGGGCTTTTCGAAGCTCGTCTGGCGCTCGCCCGTCCTCGAGTTTCCGGTCGCGGGTCTCGAGCTCGATTTCGGCGGGATCGTGAAGGAGTACGCCGCAGATCGCGTGGCCGCACTCCTCCAGGCCGCGGGTACACCGCATGCCCTCGTGAATCTCGGCGGCGACATTCGCGCCGCCGGTCCGCGGGTCGACGGGCGGGCGTGGCAGGTCGGCATTCGTCATCCGCGCCGGCCGGGGGCGCTCCTGCTCCGCGTGCCCCTCTCGGAGGGGGCGCTCTCGACGAGTGGCGACTACGAGCGCTGCATCGAGATCGACGGGGTGCGCTACGGCCACGTGCTCGATCCGCGCACCGGCTGGCCCGTTCGCTTCATGGCCTCCGCCAGCGTCGTCGGTCCGCTCTGCGTCGTCGCGGGGAGCGCCTCGACGATCGCCCTGCTCAAGGGCGAGGCCGGGGCAGCCTGGCTCGACGACCTCGGGCTTCCCTGCCTCTGGGTCGACGTCGAGGGCCGGCTCGGCGGATCTCTCGCCGACTCCTGCCTCGCCCGCTCAAGAGTGGATTTTAACTAACGCGAGTATCGCAGGCCTCATGTTGCGCGCGCCTTGCGGGCATGCTGCGGGTGTGTGGCGGAGAGATTGCTGATCGCGCGGACCGGACGCGCGGCGCGGGCGCCGGATTCCTGACACTCTCTGACACTGTCTGACACAAGAGGGGGCCGGCGGGCCACTCATCCGCAGACGCGAGCGAAGCCAAATCAACAGGGCGGCGCTTTCGCGTGGAGGTCTTCGATGCCCATCTTCGGCGCATTCACTCAGGACGTGGCGGTCGATCTCGGCTGCTCGACGGTGCGCGTGTACGTGCGGGGGAAGGGGCTCGTCGCGGTCGAGCCGAACCTGGTCGCGGCGCGCAAGAGTGGGCCGAGCTGTGGTGAGGTGCTTTCGGTTGGTGTCGAGGCGGCCCACATGATCGGCCGGACGCCGCAGGAAGTCGCTGTCGTACGGCCGGTTCGCGGCGGTGCCATTGCGGATCTCGACTGCATGGAGGCGATGCTTCGCCATCTTGCGCACGAGACGGGATTTCTCGGGACGCTGCGGCGCCCGCGGCTCACGATTCCGGTGCCCCTCGACCTCTCGTCGGTCGAGCGGCGCGCGGTCCAGGAATGCGGCAAGCAGATCGGTGCGCGCGAGGTCCGCATGCTGCCCAAGGTCGTGGCGGCGGCGGTCGGGCTCGGGCTCTCCGAAGAGCGGCCGCAGGGGCATTTCATCCTCGACATCGGCGGCGGGACGACGGAGGCGGCGGTCGTCTCGATCTCGGGCGTCGTGACCTCGCGGACGCTGCGCATGGGGAGCTCGAGCCTCAACGAAGCGCTCCAGAGCTACGTGCGCCGGAAGTTCAATCTCCTGATCGGCGACGAGACGGCGGAGCGCTTGAAGCTCGTCCTCGGCAGCGCCTACCCCTTGGATCCGGTGCGCAAGCTCGAGATCCGGGGCCGGGACCTGATCTCGGGCGTGCCCAAGTCCGTCGAGATCCATTCAGAGGAGACGCGCGAGGCCCTCGAAGAATCGGTCGCCGAGCTCGTCGGTGTGGTCTGCGACCTCCTCCAGCAGACGCCGCCCGAGGTCGCGAGCGACATCTTCTCCCAGGGACTCGTCCTGATCGGCGGCGGATCGCTGCTCGGCCAGCTCGACCTGCGCCTGCGCGAGGCAACGGGCCTCGTGGCGGTCCGGGCCGACGACGGCACGAACACGGTCGTGATGGGGGCGGGCCGGATCCTCGAAGATCCCGAGAGCTATGAGGGCCTGTTCACAGTCTGAAGATCGCCGGACTGCGGGCGGATCTGAGTCGAGCGCCCCGGGCGCAGGGGTCGGTCGTTCCACTATTCTCAGCCCCATGTTCCTCCAACTCTTCGAAGGCCTCCCCTTTCCCCTGCTCTGGCTCGCCCTCGCGGCGGTCGGCGTCGGTTGGTACCTGCTGATCTGCGGTGGGCTCTACCTGTTCCTGCACCGGTCGCGTTATGCCGACAAGGCGCGGCGCTGGAAGACCCAGGTCCAGGCGACCCGCGCGGACCAGGTGCGCGGCGAGATCCGCGATGGCGTGCTCTCGATGTCGATGGTGATGGGGAGCATCGCGATCGCCTTCTGGTGCTCGTACCACGGCTACAACCGTCTCTATGCGTCACCGAGCGACTATCCGCTCTGGTACATCCCGATCAGCATTTTCGGCGTGTTCATCGTGATGGAGGTCTTCGAGTGGACCTTCCACTGGGCCTGCCATCGCAATAGTCTGCTCTGGAAGGTCCACAAGCATCATCATCGCTATGCAAACCCGACGCCCTTCGGTGTGATGGCCGATGCGCCGATCGACATGTTGATCAAGTCGTCGCCGATCCTCTGGATCCCGCTCCTCTTCCCGATCTGGGACGTCGCCCTGATCGGAACCTTTGCGACCATGAACTTCGTGTACGGCACCTATCTCCACGCCGGATTCGACCCGCCCTGGATGCCGTCGCCCCACAGCCGCCTGCTCGTCTCCGCCTGGCACCACAACGAGCACCACGCCGGCAGCCTCGACCACAACTACGGCTTTTTCACCGGCTTTCTCGACATCCTGTTCGGAACCCGGCTCACGCCGAACGACAAGATCGAGAAGCGCCCGAACTACCGCTGTACCGAATGCCGT
>JANNQH010000130.1:0-36995 GCA_031400655.1 Deltaproteobacteria bacterium
GATGCGTGCGCTGACGCGGGCGGCGAGTTCGAGCAGGACGTCGTCTTTCGTCGGGAAGTGGAAGTAGAAGGTTCCGCGGGCCACACCGGCCGCGCGAGCGATCCGATCTACCTGCGCCGCCGCGACACCCACCGCGCGGAACTCCTGCAGTGCGACTTCGAAGATCCGCTCACGGGTATCCAGGCGTTGGCGTGCACGGGACACACGGACCGGCGGGGTCCCCTTCGTCGCATCACCTCTTCCGGTCCACGTCGTCGGCGTCGAGAGGCCCCCCTCGACCCTCATGAATACGTCAGCAACTGACATGTGTCAAAGTGGGGGCCAACCCGCACCTCTCGCGGCAAACCCTGGAAACGACAACTGATTCAGCATGACGACCTGCGGCGATCACCCCGGATGACGCCCCGCGGGCCCCCGATGGAGCAATTCCGACGCGAGATGGACGGCCGCCAGCAGGGCATCGCCGCTCAGCGGCGATCTCTGCCGGAGGCGCTCGCCCCGGCGCGAGGCGATCTGCGCGAGGGGCGTTGCGGTCGGCTTACCTCGGCCCAGAGATCGTCCGACTGCAGCGGCGTCCGGAGGCACGGCGCCTGGACGACCCCCGTCAGTTCTGGAGTAGGCCCTCGAGTCCGGGCGTGCCGTCCGAGATCGCCCGGCGCATGCGGTACAGGTTCGCCTTGACCGCGTCCTCGCTCTTGCCCAGGGCAAGCGCGATGGCACGGATCGGCTGTCGCCGCAGATGCTTCAGGTGGAAGATCCGGCGCTGGAGCGGAGTGAGATCGTTCTCGATCACCGCCTCGCAACGACCCAGCATCCGGCGCGCATCCACCGCGTCGTCCGCCAGCGGCCCGCCCGCCTCGATGTCGAGGGCGCCCCCCTCCTCGAGGGGCTCGAGACGCGGCCGCGGCCGGCGGAAGCGCCGATTCACCTTGTTGCGGGTCACGCCAAAGATCCACACGAGCAGCGTCGACTCACCCTTGAACGAGCCGAGCGCCGTCATCAAGGTCATGAAGACCTCTTGCGCTACGTCCTCGGCCTCGCCGGGATCGCCCAGACGCTTCAGTGCGAAGCGATAGACGCGCGGAAAATAGGCTGCGTAGAGAAGATCGAAGTGGGCACGGCTACCCGCGAGGATCTGGTGGACCAGCTCCTGGTCGGACACCCATACGGGCGCCGCTTCGGTCGTCTGGCTGCGCACGCGGCGTAGCCGACGAGTCGCGGGTTGCGCGGGCTCCGCGGCGCCTACGGTCGCCAGCGGCGACGCCATGGCGGTCTTTGCATGGGAGGCCGCGGGAGCCGATTGCTCCCCTTCTTCGCGGTCCTCGGAATGTCGTTCCTCGATCCGGTCGTCCTGCTCACCCACGGCGCGTTCCTCGATTCCAGCGTCGCCGAAACCACGAGCGGGTGAAGCATCCGATTGATCGGATACGACCTGATCCGGCTTTCCTGAGGTGTACTCGCCTGATTGGGTGGGGCCCTGAATCCCACCCGACGAAGCACACCCTGCCGAATCGACCCGCTCGAACTCGTCGAGCTATTGGCTATTCGAAAGTCTTCCCGGCCATCCGGGCTGGCGTCTCAGAGAGCAATCCATGTGCCATCCCCTCGCGGGGCGGCAATTTCAGCCCTAAGTCCCTGAAATAAAAGGTGTGTGACCCATACCACGGCAAATGGAGAGTAGGCGTCGGTTTGGAGGCGAATGGAATAAATTTTCCCATTCCCGAACGGATTTTCCCCACGCGCCGATCGCAGGCCATCGCTCTAGGCGGTGGCCGATCGCCCTGCCGTCGAGGCGACCAGGGCCCGATCAGACCTTCCCCGGCACGACCCACCAGCGCCCGTCCTGCCAGCGCCATGCATCCGTGCGCAGAACGGTCGCATTCCACCAGCGGAGCGGCAGGTCGTTATTGCCGACGAAGCGGAGCGAGAGCTCGAGTATTCCGTCGCCCGTCGCGTTCAATCCGAGTAGCTCGATCTGGAAGGGGTGGTTATTGCGCACATGGCCACGGTCGAGGACGTCGACCAGCGACGCGTAGTAGTCGGAATAGGCTGCCACGGACGTGAAGAACTGTCGCACGCTCGGGTCGTCGAAGGTCGCTCGTGAATTGAACCGCCGGCTCGCGATCCGCTTGTAGAAGACCTGCGAAAGCGGGAGGAACGCCTGCTGCGCCTCGACAGAAAGCCCCGCAAGAGCGAGATCGCGCTCGTCCCGGGGCACCGCGCCGCCCCAAGATCCCACCGGTCCCCCCGCACAGCCGAGCCACAGCGAGGCCGCTATGAGCGCGCCGACGGCGCCCAGACCCCGGGTCCCACGGCGGCGGACGGCCGCCCCCGTCAACGCGAGGCCCGACCGAGCGCGACGGCAGCCTGGGCAGCCGCCAGCCGAGCGAGCGGAACGCGGTATGGCGAACACGACACGTAATCCAGCCCGACCGCCGCGAAGAAGCGAACACTCGCCGGATCGCCACCATGCTCACCGCAGACGCCGACCTTGAGATCCGGCCGCGTCTTGCGCCCGAGCTCGACACCGAGCCGCACGAGCTGTCCGATCCCGCCCTCGTCGATCGAGACGAAGGGATCGGCGGGGATCAGACCGCCATCGACGTAGGCGGGCAAGAAGGTGCCCGCGTCGTCGCGCGAAAGCGCATAGCCCATCTGGGTCAGGTCGTTGGTCCCGAACGAAAAGAAATCGGCGTGATGGGCGATCTCGTCCGCCGTGAGGGCGGCGCGCGGCACCTCGATCATGGTGCCGATGGTCGGCCGCACCCGGGTCCCCGGGAACTCCGCGCGAACCTCCGCGACCACCTTCTCCGCGAGCTTGCGAAGCCGCTCGAGCTCGCGCGCGTGGGCCACGAGCGGAATCATGATCTCGGGCTTGACCTTGACGCCGGCTTTCTCCACCCGGCAGGCCGCCTCCGTGATCGCGCGCACCTGCATCGCGTAGATCTCGGGGTAGGTGATGCCGAGCCGGCAGCCGCGGTGACCCAACATCGGGTTGAACTCGTGCAGACTCTCGAGCCTGTGGCGCACGTCGCCGACGGAGCGGCCGAGCGCCTCGGCGACGGCCTGGATGTCCTCGTCGGTATGGGGAAGGAACTCGTGGAGCGGCGGATCGAGCAGCCGCACCGTGACCGGCAAGCCGTCCATCGCGCGGAAGATCCCCTCGAAATCACCCCGCTGCATCGGCAGGAGCTTCGCGAGCGCCACCTCCCGGGCGGCGGTGTCCGACGCGAGGATCATCTCGCGCACGGCAAGAATCCGGCCGGGCTCGAAGAACATGTGCTCGGTGCGACAGAGACCGATGCCTTCGGCTCCGAAGCGCCGCCCGACCTCCGCGTCCTGCGGCGTGTCGGCGTTGGTGCGCACGCGGAGCTTCCGCACCTTGTCGCTCCACGCCATCAGCTCCGAGAAGGCCCCGCCCAGCTCGGGGATGATGGTCGGCGCGCGGCCTAGCATGACCTCGCCGGTCGAGCCGTCGATCGTGATCCAATCGCCCTCGCGAACGACGTGTTCACCGATCCGCATCGTCCCCTGGGCGTAGTTGATCGAGAGCGCCCCGCAGCCCGCGACGCAGCTCTTGCCCATCCCGCGCGCCACGACCGCCGCATGGGAAGTCATGCCGCCCTTCGCCGTCAGGATGCCCTGGGAGGCGTGCATGCCGACGATGTCCTCGGGTGACGTCTCCGTCCGGACGAGCACCACCTTCGCCCCACCCTTGGCACGCGCCTCGGCGTGTTCCGCGGAGAAGACGACCTCGCCGACCGCGGCACCCGGCGACGCCGGGAGGCCTCGGGCGATGACGGGCGGCGCCTGGCTCTTGTCGATCGTGGGATGCAGGAGCTGGTCGAGGGCGTTCGCGTCGACGCGCTGGATCGCCTCTTCCTTCGTGATCAGCTTCTCGCGCGCCATGTCGACCGCGATCCGCACCGCCGCCGCCGCGGTTCGTTTCCCGTTGCGGGTCTGCAGCATCCAGAGCTTGCCGGACTGGATCGTGAACTCGATGTCCTGCATGTCGCGGTAGTGGCGCTCGAGCCGCTTGTAGATCGCGACGAGCTCGCGATAGGCCTTCGGCATCTCGCGTTCGAGGGTCGGCAGGCTCTTGGTGTCCTCGGCGCGACTCTCCTCGTTGATCGGCTGCGGTGTGCGGATACCGGCGACGACGTCCTCGCCCTGGGCGTTCTTCAGGTACTCGCCGTAGAAGGCGCGTTCGCCCGTCGATGGATTGCGCGTGAAGGCGACTCCCGTCGCACAGTCGTTGCCCATGTTCCCGAACACCATGGACTGGACGTTCACGGCTGTGCCCCAGTGGTCCGGGATGTCGTTCAGTCGGCGATAGGCGATTGCGCGCTGGTTCTCCCAGGAGGAGAAGACGGCCCCGATCGCGCCCCAGAGCTGGACCTGCGGATCCTGGGGAAAGGTCTCTCGGGTCGTCTCCCGGACGATCTCGAGGTAGTCGGCGACGACGCGCTTCATGTCCTCGCCCGTGAGATCCACATCGTCCGCCACGCCGCGCGTTCGCTTGGCGGCATCCAGCCGATGCTCGAACCGGTCGTGGGGAACCCCGAGCACGACGTCACCGTACATCTGGATGAAGCGGCGATAGCTGTCGAACGCGAAACGATCGCCCGCCATGGCAGCAAGGCCCCGGACCGTCTGGTCGTTCAACCCGAGATTCAGGACCGTGTCCATCATGCCCGGCATCGAGGCGCGCGCACCGGAACGCACCGAAACGAGCAGCGGCCGTTCCGGATCCCCGAACCGCAGATCCATCTGCTGCTCGACGTTGGCCAGTGCCGTCAGCACGTCCGCGCGCACTTCAGCGGGCAGCTTCTTGCCCCGCTCGTTGAACTCCAGGCAGACCTCGGTCGAGATCGTGAAGCCCGGCGGCACCGGGATCCCGAGCGACGTCATCTCCGCGAGATTCGCGCCCTTACCGCCCAGGCTCTCCTTCATCGAGGCATCGCCGTCGGCTCGCCCACCGCCGAAGTAGAAGACCTTTCGCTGCGTCCCGCCCTCGCGGACACGGCGTCCGCTCCGTGGTGTGGGTGGCGTGGCCGCTGCTCGCGAAGCCGACTTCGCAGCGCGCTTCCCGGCCGCCTTCGATCCCGCGGCGCCCCCGGACGACTTTTTCGATCGAGACCGGGCCGCGCCCGCCCGCTTCAAAGGGGTCTTCTTGCGCGCGCTCAAAGCCCCTGCTCCAGGCGATCGCGCAGGTAGGAGACGATCCCCTCCGCGGGAATGCGTGTCTGAGTCATCGAGTCCCTCTCCCGAACAGTGACGCTGTGATCGTTCTCCGAATCAAAGTCGTAGGTGACACAGAAGGGCGTCCCCACCTCGTCCTGGCGTCGATAGCGTCGCCCGATGTTGCCCGCATCGTCATAGAATGTGTTGAAGTGGCGCCGCAGGCTCTTCTGGATCGCCTTCGCCGGCTCGGCCAGCTTTTTCGAAAGCGGCAACACCGCGGCCTTGATCGGCGCGATCGCCGGATGGAACTTCAACACGGTGCGCGTCTCGCCGTCCGCGAGCTTCTCTTCACCGTAGGCTGCGACCAGGAGCGCCAATGCGGTCCGGTCGATGCCGACCGAAGTCTCGATCACCATCGGCGTGTAACGCTCCTTGGTTTCTTCATCGGTGATCGCGAGCTCCTTGCCGGCGTATTGGGTGTGGCGCGTCAGGTCCCAATCACCGCGGTCGTGGACGCCCTCGATCTCCTGCCAGCCAAAAGGAAAGAGGAACTCGATGTCGGACGCAGCTCGGGCATAGTGGGCGAGCTCGTCGTGCGCATGGGGACGGGTTCGCAGCAGACTCGCGTCGAAGCCGATGTCGCGGTGGAACTGGTATCGGACTTCTCGCCAGTGCTCGAACCACTTCTCGCGCTCGGACGGATGGCAGAAGAACTCCATCTCGGCCTGCTCGAACTCGCGCGAGCGGAAGGTGAAGTTGCGCGGCGTGATCTCGTTGCGGAAGGCCTTGCCGATCTGGGCGATGCCGAAGGGCACCTTCTGGCGAGCCGCTTCCCGAACGCGCTTGAAGCCCGAGAAGATCGGCTGACAGGTTTCGGGCCGCAGATAGGCGGTCGTGGACTCCTCGACGGAGGCGCCGATCTCGGTGCGCAGCATCAGATTGAACTCGCGCGCCTCGGTCAGGTCGCAATCGCGGATCGCGCGTTTCGCGGGGGCTTCGGGACAACGTTCGTCACCGATCTGGTCGGCTCGAAAACGCCGCTTGCAGGTGCGACAGTCGACCATCGGATCGCTGAAATGCTCGACATGACCGCTGGCTTCCCAGGTGCGCGGATGGCAGATGATGGCGCTGTCGATGCCGACGACGTCGTCGCGCTCGCGCACCATCCGCCGCCACCAGAACGCCTTGAGGTTGTTCTTCAGCTCGACGCCGAGGGGCCCGTAGTCCCAGAATCCGGCGATCCCGCCGTAGATCTCGCTCGCGGGGAAGATGAACCCGCGCGCGGCGCAGAGGGAGACGAGGGTCTCCATTGCGAGGGGATGTCGTTCACGATCCTCCCCGTCGCGGGAGGGGGGCTGCGAAGCTTTTTCGGACATGTGTTTCGAGATCCTGGAGAGAGACGCTGGTCGGGGTCTCTCCGGATGGTTGCTCGCCTGGCCATTCATTCGACCGGTCAGGCCATTCGATCAGTCAGGCGAGCGGTTGGCACGATCTGCCCCGCGGCGACCGACCGGATCATCCGCTGGCGGACTGGGGCGGCCGAGTATCCCCCATCCGGGACAGGAGGGTCAAGCCGCGCCCAGCTCCGCGACGGGCAGCATTTCCTCGAGGAAGCGCTCGCTGCGGAGCTCGACACCAACGTGGAAGCGTTGGAAGCGAAACACGAGCCGCGCGGCTTCGAGAACACCGCGCGGCCCGAGCGAATAGTCGGCGAGCTGCTCTACCGGCAGCGAAAGTCCGACGGCGAGCACGCGGAGCGTGCCGAGAGCGATCGAGACGAGTCCCTCCTGTCCCCTTGCGCACGCGCTGCAGACGATCCCGCCATCGGGCACGTGGAATTTCACCCCGTGGTCCCCCGCGAGCCGTTCCCCGGGCTCCCGTCCACAGCGCACGCAGCGCCCGAATTCGGGCCGCAGCCCGAGGGCATCGAGCACCCGCAACTCGAGCAGGATCCGCAAGCTCGCCGTCGGACGCACGCGCTCGACGAGCGCCAGGCTCTCGCTCGCGAGTGCGAACAGATGTCCCGCCTCGGCCGGCTCCATTGACTCCGGCGACAAGCGGTCGAGCAGCTCGACCAGGAAGCTCGCAAGCGCATAACGGGCCGGGTCGCGCCGCAGACCGAGATAGGGATCGACGAGGCGGGCCTTTTCGAGAAAGCCCATGCCGCCACGAGGGCGGGTGCGCCCCTCGATCGAGAGGCGATTGAAGAGATCAAGCGTTCCGGGAAAGCGGCGCAGGCTCTTGCGCGCGCTCTTTGCGATCGCCGTGAAGCGGCCAGCGTCCGCCGTCAGGAGATGGACGATGAGATCCGACTCACCGAACTCGACGGCACGCAGCAGGACGGCCTCACACGAAATCGACGCCATGCGACGCCCTCACGATCGCTCACCGCTCTGTCCTTCGACGGGGCCCGTGTCGGAAGGCGCGTCCGAGTTCATGCCCGCTTCACCCGCCGGCTCGGGATACCGAGCGTACTCGCGCGCCAATTCGTGAACGGGGTCGATCCAGAGGACGATGTCTTGGCTCGGCTTCGGCCCGGACGCGCCGACCAGCCGATTCCAGCCCGACCGGAGCAGCCAGAATCCGAGCACCGCCACCGCAACGAGGGCCACGACCGCGAGCAGCTGTTTGCGCCAGAGCGCGGACCCGTCGCGGTCCCACTTCCCCGCCACGGGCTCGTCCAGCATGCGTGCGACGGTCTGATCGGCGTCGAGTCCCAGGGCGAGGGCGACGGTGCGCACGAAACCCCGGACGAAACCATCCGAGACGCCGTCGAAATAACCCGCCTCGAGACGCTCGAGGGAGCGAAGCGGAATGCGGGTCGTCGCCGAGAGATCCTCGACCGTGATTCCGCGCAGGAGCCGCTGTCGCTTGAGGTACTCGCCAATCGAGCTCGCGACGAGGCTCTCCCCGCCCGTCGTCGGCGGTGACTCGTCGCCGCGCGCTCGCACCGTTCCTTTGTGCTCGCTCATGCCCACCCCGCGGCGCCGAGCGTAGCAGCGCCGAAGTGTCGGAGCGGCGGAACCGGCTCAGTGCAGCAGATCGAGATAGGCCTGGGACTGTGATCCCCACTCGAGCAGCGGCCCGGTCTCCACGGCGGCGCGAAAATGGGCGATCGCCTTGTCGCGCTCGCCGAGGGAAACGAAGAGCTCGCCCAGTCGGAAATTCGCCTCGGTGCGGCCGGAGCCGCTGAGTCGCCCGCTGGCGATTGCCTTCTCGAGGGCCACGATCGCGGCCAGGCTGTGGTTCTGCTTGGTCTCGAGGATGCCGAGGTTCAGCAGCGCCGGTCCGTAGCGCGGGAAGAACTCCAGGGCCCGAATCAAATGGGTCCGCGCCTCCTCGTAGCGGCCGAGCTGGAGCAGCGCCCAACCGCAGTTGGTGATCGGTCGCCAGGGGCTCGGAAAGGTGGGGTCGCTCGACAACGCCTCACAGTGCGTGAGCGCCTCTTCGTGTCTTCCCATCTGGGAAAAAAGCGCCGAGAGGTTCAAGCGTGCATCCTGTTCGGCCTGGATGTTCTTGGTCTTGGCAGCCATTTCGGCGGCCGCCTCGAAGGCCGCCAGCGCGTCGTCGGGCTGACCTTTGCGGCGATAGGCTTCGCCGAGCCAGAGCTGGGTCTCGGGATCCGACGGGTCCAACTCGAGAGCGGCCCTGAGCTCGCGGATCGCCATCGCGGTGCGCCGCGTCGAGAGGTAGTCGACGCCGAGGTCGCGCCGGGCGCGGGCCTGGCTCATGACGGAGGTGGTCTCACTTTCCTGCACGACCGTCGCACAGCCACTCGCGATCAGGATCAGGAGCCCGATCGCCGTGACGCGCCAAAAACCGGCGACTCCACGCAACCGACTCGCGCTCGAATTCGTTTTTCCCATCTCTCCTCCGGCCGACGGACCCTCGACAGCGGGGATCCGTCAGAAACTCGACAGAAGGCGCGCCAGGAAGGGCACGCGCTTGCCTGCCTCCCGCTCACGCCGAACACGCACGATCGGAATCCTGGCCAGCTCCGCAGAGCGATCTGCCCCGACCTCCGACTTCCCTGCCCTGGCCCGGGCAACCTCCGCCGTTCCCTCCGCGTTTCGGAACTTCGAGAGCAAGACTCGAGGCAATGCCGGTGGTGTCGCCGCGGCCAGCAAGGGAGCCGGCGGATTCTCTGGAGCGGGAGCGACAGCAGGAGAGGACGGTTTGGCGAGGGCCGGTCGTTCGTCGTCCCGCGGCGCTGACAGCGACCGCGCCCTGGAGCGAGCCGCGGCACCCGCCGCCACGCGGGCCACCGTCGGCAGTGGAGACGGTTTCTCCCTCATCGCGAGGATCGGAGTCGTCGGCTCGGTCAGGTCTGATTCGCCGAGCACGGCGTCGTCGAGATCGCGGTCGTCGCCCTCATGCTCGAGTTCGTCCTCGAGCTCGTCGTCGAGCACGTCATCGAAATCGTCGTCGAGATCCGTATCCAGGGTCTCTTCGCTGCCCGACGCGAACGAGAGCTCGTCTTCGCCGAGCACGAATGGCGCCACGTCGTCGAGCATGAGCTCGGGGTACTGCATCTCCGCGACCGCGAGGCTCGGCGAGAGCGGCCCGGCCGTGTCGTCCTCCTCGGAGGATCGCGGATCGTCCGCGTCCGCCGACGGCGCGGGCAGCAGGCTTTCCATCCCGCCCATCAGCTCGGCCCAGTGCGCCATGGCCTGGGCGCAACCTCTCTGACCCGGTGCGACCTGGAAGATGTCCTCGTCGAACAGGAAACCCATCCGCTCGGCCACGGCGAGCAGGGGCTCGAGCGCTTCCGCGAGCGGGACATCGAAATCGATCGATTCCTGGTTGCGCAGGACGGCGAGCTGCCCGGACTCGTTCGAACGCACACCGAGGGCAATGCCGATGCCGCCGTACTCCTCGCCAAACGCCACCACCGCGGCCCGGGCGGGGCCGACGGGCAGATAGCCGACGTTCAGGACCGGCGCGTTGAGGGCCGGCCGCAGCAGGAGCAGGCTCGCCTCCGACAGGGGCAGCGGTTCAGAAAGACGTCGAAACATGTCCGATGCATCGGCCCTGCTTCCAGAATCTTGAGCCTCATCCGGCGGCAGGCGAAGGCCAAAGTCCCGGATCTGACGCTCCTTTTTCCGCCCTCGACCGCAAATCCGACGTCCGCTCGGGACCTTTCGCCTGCTGCCAGGCCCGATACAATCCGGTCGGCCAAAGCTCCGCCGGGCTAGCTGGCCTCCGACCTCACTCGGAGAGACTTTCGAGTCTCGCGGATCGAGCCGGCCTGGAAGTTCTTTCCTGAGTCCACAGGTCGAAATCCATTAAATGAAACCCCTACGCCGCGGCCGTGCTCGGTCGCGCGTAGATCGCGAAACTTGCGCGACACGAGAGACGGGCCAGAGTGACTACCAGCCAAGCGTCCAACCAGAAACCGACCGAACAACTGACGAGCGTCGCGATCCGATTCGCCGGGGACTCCGGGGACGGCATGCAGATCACGGGCTCGAAGTTCACTGACGAGACCGCTCTCTACGGAAACGATCTGTCGACGTTTCCTGATTTTCCGGCCGAGATTCGCGCCCCAGCCGGAACGATGGCAGGCGTGTCGGGCTTCCAGATCCACTTCGCGAGCTTCGACATCCACACGCCCGCAGACCGACCCGACGTCCTGATCGCCTTCAATCCCGCGGCGCTGCGGGGGAACGCGAACGACGTACGGCCGGGTGGGATGATCATCATCAACATCGACGCCTTCAATCAGAAGGCGCTGACCCGAGCAGGCTACTCGAGCGATCCGCTGCCCGACCTGCGCGAGCGCTATCAGCTGGTCGAGGTCCCCTTCACGACGCTGAACCGCGACGCGCTCCAAGGCCTCGATCTCTCCTCGCGCGAGATCGATCGCTGCAAGAACTTCTTTGCCCTCGGCGTTCTGTGCTGGCTCTACGGCCGCCCGATGGAAGCGACCGAGCGCTGGCTCGCGACGAAGTTCAAGAGCGAGGTGCTCGAGGGCAATATCCGCACGCTGCGCGCGGGCCATGCCTTCGGCGAGACGACGGAGCTCTTCCCGGCCTCGTTCGTCGTGCCCGCGGCCAAGATCGAGCCCGGCACCTACCGCAACATCACGGGCAACCAGGCGATCGCCTGGGGCATCGTCGCGGCCGGCGTCCAGATGGACCGCGACATCTTCCTCGGCGCCTATCCGATCACGCCGGCCTCCGACGTGCTCCACGAAGTCGCGCGCTTCCGGCAATTCGGCGCCAAGACGTTCCAGGCCGAGGACGAGATGGCGGCGGTTTCCTCCGTGATCGGCGCCGCCTTCGCGGGTCAGCTCGCGGTCACGGTCTCGAGCGGCCCCGGCTTCGTGCTGAAGCAGGAGGCGCTCGGTCTGGCGGTGATGACCGAGCTCCCGCTCGTCGCGATCAACGTTCAGCGCGCAGGGCCGTCGACAGGCTCGCCGACGAAGACCGAGCAGGGGGATCTGTTGGCGGCGCTCTTCGGACGGCATTCCCAGAGCCCGATTCCGATCCTCGCGGCTGCGACGCCCGGGGATTGCTTCTTCACGGTGCTCGAAGCGTTCAAGCTCGCCGTGAAATACATGACGCCGGTCATCGTGCTGTCGGACGGCTATCTCGCGAACAGCTCCGAGCCCTGGCTGATCCCGGACGTGGATTCACTCGAGCGAAATCCCGTGCAGTTCGCGAAGCCGATCGAGGTCGGCGAGTTCCAGCCCTATGCGCGAGATCCGCAGACTCTCGCTCGCCCCTGGGCGATTCCGGGGACGCCCGGTCTCGAGCACCGCATCGGCGGTCTGACGAAGCAGGACATCACCGGCAACGTCAGCTACGACGCCGACAACCACGGCAAGATGATCGCGCTGCGCAAGGCCAAGATCGAAGGCATCGCGGCCGAGCTGCCGCCGGTCGAGGTCGATGGACCCGAGAAGGGCGAGCTTCTCATCATAGGGTGGGGTGGTACGAAGGGCTCGATCACGGCGGCGGTCGAGGCGGCACGGGCCGAGGGCATGGCGGTGTCGCAGCTCCACCTGCGCCACCTGAATCCCTTCCCGACCAACCTGGGCGACGTGCTGCGACGCTTCAAGAAGGTCCTGCTTCCGGAGCTCACGGACGGCCATCTGGCCCTCCTGCTGCGGGCGAAGTACCTGATCGACATTCAGTCCTTCTCGAAGATCATGGGGCAACCCTTCAAGGTGTCGGAGCTCGTGGAAGCGATCCGCAAGCTCCAGGGCACCTGATCTTCTAACGAGTCAACACCTTCAAGCGATCGAGGAAACCAAGCTCATGGCCGCACCTGCCGTCAAAGTTACCGCCAAGGATTTCGTCTCGGATCAGGACGTCCGCTGGTGTCCCGGATGCGGGGATTATTCGATCCTCGCGAACGTGCAGCGCGTGATGCCCGAGCTCGGCGTGCCGCGGGAGAATGTGGTGTTTGTGTCGGGGATCGGCTGCTCCAGCCGCTTCCCCTACTACATGAACACCTACGGCTTCCACACGATCCACGGCCGTGCCCCGGCCTTCGCGACCGGCATCAAGGCGGCGCGCCCCGAGCTCTCGGTCTGGATCGTGACCGGCGACGGCGACGGGCTTTCCATCGGTGGAAACCACCTGATGCACACCATTCGGCGGAACATCGACACCCAGATCCTGCTCTTCAACAATCGCATCTACGGCCTGACCAAGGGCCAGTACTCGCCGACCTCCCAGGTCGGACTCAAGACGAAGTCGACACCGCAGGGATCGATCGACCACCCGATCGACCCGATCGCTTTCGCGCTCGGCTGCGGGGCGACCTTCGTCGCCCGCACGATCGACGTCGATGCCAAGCACATGCAGGAAATCCTGACCCGCGCCCACCAGCACAAGGGCACGGCCTTCATCGAGATCCTCCAGAACTGTCCCGTTTTCCACGACGGCGTCTGGGAGGAGATGCAGGACCGCAAGACCCGCGCCCTGGCGACGATCGCGCTCGAGCAGGGCCAGCCCCTCGTCTTCGGCACCCCCGACGCGCGTCAGGGCATCGTCATGAAGAATGGCGTGCCCTCGATCATCGAGCTCGCCGCGGGCGACGATCCGGTAGCCCGCGGCGTCATGGTGCACGACGAGCAGGCCTCGACCTCCTCGTACGCAGGCATGCTCGCAACACTCCAGCGCCCGGACTTCCCGGTCCCGGTCGGCGTCTTCCGGGCGGTCGAGAAGGCCACCTACGAAGACATGCTCCAGTCCCAGGTCGACTCGGCCATCAAGCAGCGGGGTCGGGGTAGCCTGAAGGCCCTGTTGCACTCAGGCGATACCTGGCAGATATAACGCGCTCGACTTCCGAGAGCGGCCCGTTCTCTCCGTTTCGCGAACAGCGCTTCGTGGCCTGCTTCGTGACCGGCACCCTCGCGGCCTCCGGCAACTGGATGCTCTCGCTCTCGGTGCCGTATCTCGTCTATGAGATGACGGGCTCGACGTCGTGGCTCGGCGTCTCGGCCGTCGCATCGGGTCTACCGGCGCTGATCGCTTCGCCGCTCGGCGGCGTCTTCGCGGACCGCTATTCGAAGCGCGCCCTGCTGCTGGTCTTCGGCAGCCTCCAGGTCGTGCTTGCCCTCACCCTCTTCCAGATGAGCCGTGCCGGGGCCCTCGACATCGGAATGTTGATCGCGCTGGCCACTGCGATGGGATTCGCCTCGTCGACCCAGACGTCGGTCTACCAGTCGTTCGTCGCCGAGATCGTACCGGCGAGGCAGATCTCCGCGGCCTACCGGCTGAACGCGATCCAGTTCAACGTCTCACGGGCGATCGGCCCGGCGCTGGCGGGCCTCGTGCTGCACCGCTGGGGGGCGACGACGGCGTTCCTCGTCAACGCCATCGCCTTCGCCCCGCTGCTCTGTGTGCTCTCCGTGATCGGGAGCCGCGACGTGACGCGCAGCATCGCCACGAGCGTCTTCGGCGAGATCGCCGAGGGGGCGATGCTCGTCTGGCGCGACCACCGCCTCCGGCTCGCGGTGCTCACCGGCGCCCTCTGCTCGATGTTCGGGATGAGCATCTACTCGCTCGCGGCGGGGCTCGCCAAGGACGTCTTCCGGGTCGACGAAGCGGGCCTCGGCCTGCTCGTCTCCTCCGTCGGCGTCATGTCGTTCCTGACGGCGATCCTCGTCGTCTCGGTGGGCGACCGGATCAAGCGCTCGACCCTCGTGACAACGGGCCTCGTGATCTACGGACTCGGCCTCTGGACCGTGGCCGCGACGAACGTCTTCGCGATCGGAATGATCGGCTTCGGGATCACCGGCGTCGCCCACGTGATGGTCAACGTCTCGGTCACGACGAGCGTGCAAACCTACGTGCCGCCGGAATTCCGGGGGCGCGTGACGTCGTTCCAGCTGATGGGGATCATGCTGGCGCTGCCGATCGGCGCGCAGCTCGGCGGGCTGGTCGCGGACTACACCGGACTGCCGACCGTCATCGCGGCGTTCGGGGGACTGCAGATCGGATATGCGGTCTGGGCGAAGCTGCGGCTCGATGGATTGCGGGCGATCGACTGAGCCGACACAAGGTCCGGCCGGGACACCACCCGGCGCGGACCCGGTGCCAGAGATTCCGAGACCTAGCCCAGCACCCCCGCCGCATGCTTCGCCAGCGTCTCGCCGATCATCGCCGGCGACGGCGCGACGACCACGCCGTTCGCCTTCAGCGCCGCCATCTTGTCCGACGCCTTGCCCTTGCCGCCCGCGATGATCGCGCCGGCGTGGCCCATGCGCTTGCCGGCGGGCGCGTTCTGGCCGGCGATGAAGGCTGCGACGGGCTTCGTCATGTACGCCTTCACGAACTCCGCCGCCTCTTCTTCCGCCGAGCCACCGATCTCGCCGATCATGACGACGGCCTTCGTCTCGGGGTCATCCTGGAAGAGCCGGAGCGCGTCGATGAAGCTCGTCCCGATGACCGGATCCCCGCCGATCCCGACGCAGGTCGATTGCCCGATGCCGAGCCGCGAGAGCTGGTCGACCGCTTCGTAGGTCAGCGTGCCAGAGCGGGACACGACGCCGACGGGGCCGGGCATCGTGATCTGCGCCGGCATGATGCCGATGCGGCATTGGCCGGGGGTCACGACGCCGGGGCAGTTCGGACCGAGCAGCCGCGTCTTGCTTCCCCGCAGCGCCGCCTTGGCCCGCGCCATGTCGATCACCGGAATGCCTTCCGTGATGCAGACCGCGAGATCGAGGCCGTTCTCGGCGGCCTCGAGGATCGCATCGGCGGCGCCCGGCGGCGGCACGAAGATGACGGACGCATTGGCGCCCGTAGCGGCGACGGCTTCCCGGACGGTGTTGAAGACGGGGATACCGTCCATCACGGTGCCGCCCTTGCCCGGGTGGATGCCGCCGACGACCTGGGTGCCGTAGGCGCGGGAGAGACCGGCGTGGAACGTGCCCATCTTGCCCATGCCCTGGATGAGGAGCTTCGTATTCTTGTCGCAGAGAATCGCCATTTCAGGCAGCTCCCTTCACCGCGGCGACAGCGAGCTCGCCGGCCTGTTTCAACGTTTCCGCGGACGTGATGTTCAGATTCGAGCGGGCGAGGATCTCGCGACCCTCTTTCGCCATCGTCCCCTGCAACCGAACGACAAGAGGCACCTTGACCCCGAGCTCGTCCGCCGCGGCAACCACGCCTTCCGCGATCAGATCGCAGCGCACGATCCCGCCAAAGATGTTGACGAGGATCGTCTTCACGTTCTCGTCGCGCAGGATCAGCTTGAAGGCTTCCTTCACCTTCTGCTTGTCCGCACCGCCGCCCGCATCAAGGAAGTTGGCCGGCTTGCCGCCGCAGAAATGGATCATGTCGAGGGTCGCCATCGCGAGGCCCGCGCCGTTCACCATGCAGCCGATGTTGCCGTCGAGGCCGACGTAGGCGAGATCGATCTCGTGCGCCGCGCGCTCGCGCGCGTCCTCCTCGTCGGGATCGCGCAGCTCCGCGATCTCCGGATGCCGGTAGAGCGCGTTGTCGTCGAAGTTGAGCTTGCCGTCGAGGGCGAAGAAATCGCCTTCCGCCGTCAGCACGAGCGGATTGATCTCGACCTGCGAGCAGTCCTTCTCCTGGTAGAGCGTGTAGAGCGCCATCACGAAAGGCACGAACTTCTTGACCTGCTCGCCGTCGAGACCGAGGCGGAACCCGAGATCCCGGGCCTGGTACTCGCGCAGCCCGACGTTCGGATCGACCTGTGTCGTCAGGATCTTCTCCGGCGAGCGCTCGGCGACGACCTCGATCTCCATACCGCCCTCGGTCGAGGCGACGATCGCGAACTTCTCCGACGCCCGGTCGAACAGGACCGCGAGGTAGTACTCCTTCACGATGTTCGAGCCGGCCTCGACATAGACCTTGCGCACAAGCTTGCCTTCGGGCGGGGTCTGCGGCGTGTGAAGCGTCATGCCGAGAATCTGGCTCGCGGCCTGCTTGGCCTCGGCCGGGGACTTCGCGAGCTTGACGCCGCCGGCCTTGCCGCGGCCGCCAGCGTGGACCTGGGCCTTCACGACGACGATGGCCGAGCCTAACGCCTTGGCCGCGCGCTCCGTCTCTTCCGGGGTCGTTGCGAGCTGACCGTTCGGGACGGCGACGCCGAACTCCCGGAACAGCGCCTTCGCCTGGTATTCATGAACGTTCATTTCCGAAAAACCTCCTGGCTAGAGCTGGATCTGCGAGATCAGCTGGCGCACGTGCTCGACCGACGCGTCGAACTCGGCCTGCTCTTCTTTGTTGAGCTCGAGCTCGATGATGCGCTCGAGACCATTGCCGCCGATCACACACGGCACCCCGACGTAGAGCCCGTTGACACCGTACTCGCCCTCGCAGAGGCACGCGCACGCGAGCACGCGCTTCTTGTCCCGCAGATACGACTCCGCCATCTCGATCGCCGAGAGCGCCGGCGACACGAAGGCCGAGCCCGTCTTGAGCAGCGCCACGACCTCTCCGCCCGCCTGCTTCGTGCGCTCGACGATCGCCGCGATTTTCTCCTTCGACAGGAAGTTCGAGACGGGGATCCCGGCGACCGTGCAGTAGCGAACGAGCGGCACCATCGTGTCGCCGTGTCCACCGAGGACCAGTGCCGTCACATCCTTCACCGAGACACCGAGCTCCCAGGCCACGAAGCTCCGGAAGCGCGTCGAGTCGAGCACGCCCGCCATGCCGATCACGCGGTTCTTCGGGAAGCCCGAGACGTGCTTGAAGGTGTAGACCATGGCGTCCAGGGGATTCGAGATCACGATCACGAAGGCGTTCGGCGCGTGATTCTTCACGCCCTCGGCCACCTGCTTCATGATCGAGAGATTCGTCTTCAGCAGATCGTCGCGGCTCATGCCCGGCTTGCGCGCGAGGCCTGCCGTGATGATCACGACGTCGGCGCCGGCGATACCGGCATAGTCGTTGACGCCTGTGATCTTCGCGTCGCTGCCGACGAGCGGCGTGCCCTCGGCCATGTCGAGGGCCTTGCCCTGGGGCAGGCCTTCCACCACGTCGAAGATCACGACGTCCCCGAGCTCGCGATAGGCCGCCTGCTCCGCGAGCACGCCGCCGATATTTCCGCCCCCGATCAACGCGATCTTCGGCTTGACCATTGGACCTCGCTCCTCCCCTCTCTCTCTCTTTATTTTTTTCTCTTCGTTCTAGCTTCGCGCGGGCGCCAGGCGCACGCGCAACGACAATTCCTCGAGCTGCGCTTCGTCGACCGGCGACGGCGCCTCCATCAGGAGGTCCTGGCCGCGCTGGCTCTTCGGGAAGGCAATCACGTCGCGCAGGCTCTCGGCGCCGGCGAGCTTCATGACCCAGCGATCGAAGCCGAAGGCGAAGCCGCCGTGGGGCGGTGCGCCGGTGTCGAGGGCGTTCAGCATGAAGCCGAAGCTCTGCTCCATCTTCTCGTCGCTGTAGCCCATCAGGGTCAAGATCTTGCGCTGGATGTCGCTGCGGTGGTTGCGGAGGCTGCCGGAGCCGAGCTCGGTACCGTTCAGGACGACGTCGTAGTGCGTGCCGCGGACCTGCTCCGGATGCGTGTCGAGCAGCGGGAGATCTTCTTCGACGGGCGCCACGAAGGGCTGGTGGACGTAGGTCAGCTGGCCCTTGTCGTCGCGCTCAAAGAGCGGGAAATCCACAACCAGGAGCGGATCCCAGGCGCGGCCGTCGACGCGGCCCAGGCGGCGGCCGAGGTCCTCGCGCAGTCGCGAGAGGATGGCGTTCGCCTTGTCCTTCGCGTCGGCCTGGAAGAGGATGATCATGCCGGGCTTCGCCTGACAGCGCGCCTGGATCGCCGCGGTCTCGGCGGCGCCGAGGAACTTCGTGATCGGCGATTTCCAGGAGCCGTCGGCCTCGACGCGGATCCAGCCGAGCCCCTTCGCGCCGAGCTCCTTTCGGACGAACTTCTCGAGGCGGTCGATCTCGCCGCGGGTCAGCTCGTCGGCCCCCTCGATCGGCAGCGCCTTCACGATGCCACCCGACTCGACGACTTCGCGGAACGCCTTGAACTCGCTCGTCGCGAACGACCTCGTCAGATCGACGAGCTCGAGCTGGATGCGCGTATCGGGCTTGTCACAGCCGTAGCGTCCCATGGCGTCCGCATAGGTGATCCGCTTGAAGGGCGCCGCGAGCTCGAGGCCGCCGGCACGGCAGCCCTCGACCGTGACGCGCTCGAGGACGGCGAGAATCTCCTCGACGCCGACGAAGGACATCTCGAGGTCGACCTGGGTGAACTCGAGCTGGCGATCGGCGCGCTGGTCCTCGTCGCGGAAGCAGCGGGCGATCTGGTAGTAGCGGTCACAGCCGGCGATCATGAAGAGCTGCTTCATGATCTGCGGAGACTGAGGCAACGCGTAGAACTCGCCCGGCTGGAGGCGGCTGGGCACCAGGAAATCCCGGGCGCCCTCCGGCGTCGCCCGCGCGAGGATCGGCGTTTCGATCTCCATGAAGCCCTGATTCGAGAGCGATTCGCGCACCGCCCGCGCGAGATCGTGCCGGATCTGCAAGGCCCGCTGGAGCGGCGGCCGCCGCAGATCGTGCAGGCGATGGCGAAGCCGGACCTGCTCGTCGACCTCACTCTCGTCCTCGATCGCGAAGGGCGGCACGGAAGCGCTGTTCAGGATCCGCACCTCGCGGGCATTCACTTCGATCGTGCCGGTCGGCAGGTTCGGATTGATGGTTTCGTCACTCCGGCGCTCGACCTCGCCACGCACCATGAGGACCCATTCCGAACGGAGCGCATGAGCCCGGGCATGGGCCGCCGGCTCCGATTCGGGCCGGAATACGATCTGGACGAGGCCCGTCTTGTCCCGCAGATCGACGAAGATGACGCCGCCGTGGTCGCGTCGGCGGTGAACCCAGCCTGCGAGCACGACTTCGTCACCAATACGGGACGACATCACATCGCCGCAGCGGTGGCTGCGGCGCAGCGATCCCATTCCATCGAGCTCGACGTTGGTCGTACTCATTCAGGCTCCCGGGCCATGCAAATTCGTGCCTGCGCGACCCGCGTTAGGCGGTCGCGAACTTCGCAACGTGTCGTTCTGCGGCCCCACCGTGCGCCGCGCGACCGAGGGCGCCGCAGGCCAGGGCGCGTACCGGCCCAGCCCGACTCGACAGCACACGGATCGCGACACGGAGAACGCCCCGAGCGGCTGCGCCGGGCGTTCGCGGCAGGCCGCTCGGCCTCTCGCCGGGAATCCAAAAAACGTTGCGAAATCGGGCGTTTGGTTAGCAACCACGCTCCGCACTGTCAATCGCGGGCAGGCCGCGCGCGGGACCGCGTGGGCGTGCGCGAGGTGTCGCCGCCGAACCGCCTGCGCTAGCGGGCCGGACGAGCCGCCGGGCCCAGCTCGTCGGCTGAGCAGACGCGATTGCGGCCGTCGCTCTTGGCCCGGTACATCGCCTTGTCGGCGGCGTCGAGCAGCGGCTCGCGGGCGCTGCCGTGGGCCGGACAGGTGGCGACGCCGATCGAGATGGTGAGCCGCAGCGTTCCTTCTCGGCCCGCCTCGAAAAGATGCGACTCGATCCGGGAGCGGATGCGCTCTGCGACCTTGATCGCCACGTCGTGGGGGGTGTCGACGAGCAGGATCGTGAACTCGTCTCCGCCGTAACGGGCGAGGGTGTCGACCTGCCGCACGCACTCCGACAGCAGCCGCGCGAGGGCGCGCAGCGTGTCAGAGCCCACCAGATGGCCGTGCACGTCGTTCACCAATTTGAAGCGATCGAGGTCGAGGAACAGGACCGAGAGGGGATTGCCATAGCGCGCCGCGCGCTGGATTTCGTTGTCGGCGGTCGCGAGCAGATAGCGCGCGTTGTAGACGCCGGTCACGTCGTCGATGAAGGCGCGCTCCTTGGCGTGGTGGTAACGCTCGGCCGTCGCGAGGGCTGCGTTCGCACGGCGCATGATCGTCTGCGCCGCGGAGAGATCGACATCGCCAAAGCGGCGGCCGTCCGCCAGGATCCAGACGTGGCCGAGCTCGCGGTCGGCGCCGCGCAGCGGCACCGACAGAAGCGCCCCGGGCGACTCGAGGCCGATGCGCCCGAGCACGTGGTGAAGGGGGCCCCAGGGCACGACGCCGAGCTCGCCCTGCCCGAGTGAAGCCTCGAGCGATTTCTCCTCGAGCAGCATCCGGCAGAGTCGGTCGCGCACCGACTCCTCGAAGCCGCGCGCCACGACCCCCGCTTCGCGCGGGGCCGGGCTCGGGGAGAAGAAGGAGATTCCGCGCCGGGCGCCAAGACGGTCGAGCAGGAGCTCGAGCGTCATCGAGTAGAGCTTGCCCGGATCCAGGCACGAAGAGAGCGGCACGCAGGCGCGCTCGGTCTCGAGCTGTGTCCGGAGCTCCGCCCGCGCAGTCTCCGAATCGAGCAGCTGGGCGACGACGAGCGTCGCCATCGGGAGTGCGTCGGACTGGGAGAAGGGCATGCGATAGGTGATCCGACCCGAGCTGTCGCGGGGCAGCTCGGCAGCCTGGTCCACGCTGGCCGTGGGATTCGGTTCCGCGTCGCTCATCGCAATGCGGGCCATCGCGGCGCTGTTGCCGTCCCAGGGCGCCCAGACGGGACTCTCGAGGATGCGGTCGGCGTGGGGACCGAGGGCGATCAGGACGAGCTTCGTGGCACCGGCGGACGCGTTCGCCGCCGCTTCCACGGAGGCGAATGCAGCACAGGAGAAGCGCATGGCCTGGCCCGCCGCGGCCAATCCCGCGACGAGAGCCGACTCGACCCGGCTCGAGCTCTCTCCGACCAGCAGCACCGGAATCGGTGTCCGCAGGTCTCCGTCCGCCATCGCCCAACCCTCCCGACCGGGCTGCGCTCCGCGACCGCGCCACCGCGTTCGCAGGCAACCTCGTCCATAAACGGCTGATCGGAGTGGAGAGTCGCGGCCTTGAGGCGAGCTGTCGACGGGGTGCGGGTGCGGGCCCGTCGCCCCGACAAGGCGGGTCGAGCACGACTCGCCCGCGCTGGGGCCGTGGATCAGAGGCTGGCGGCAGCGAGTCGGAGCGACGTCACGCGGCCGAGGAGCGAGTCCTCGACGCTGACGACTTCACCCCCCATCGCCAGGATCGCCTGCTGCACGGCCTCCGGCGGATGGCCGGAATTATCTCGTCGCTGGCTGTCCGGGAAGTCCGTGACCGACACGATCACGCCCCGCGCCGGCTCGCCCCCGAGCCCGCGCGCGAGCAACGTGATCGGGCGACCGGGCACCGCCTCCGCGATCCGCCGCCGCACGAGCTGCAGCAGCGCGCGCTCGAACACGACCGCGGCCCCCGCTACCCGCGGCAGATTGGGCGGCATCAGGACCTCGAGCGCGATCTCCCCCTCGGCCTCGCTTCGCACCCGGTCGGCCGTCCGCAACACGGAGGCGGCGACGTCGAACCGCCCCTGCTGGGTCTTGCCGCCACGGATCGCGATTTGGAGCTCGCGGAGCCATTTCTGCGCCGTCTCGATCGAATGGAGACTGCGCTCGAGTGCCCCGCGCTGGTCTTCGGCGAGCGCCGCGCCGGGCGCATCGAGAACGCGCGAGATCCCGCGGAGCGCATCGGTGATCGGATCGGCGAGCTCCTCGACGAGGCCCGACAGGTGGTCTTCGTTCGTCTGCTCTTCGAGCATCACCATCACGACGCCGACGCGGTCGTCCTCGGCTTCGATCGGAGACGCGAGACCGATGTAACCGATGCCGCCCTCGCGGATCTGGAGGCGCGCCGCCTGGCCGCGCTGCAGGACTTCAGCCGTCACCTTGAGGACCGCCTCGCGTGCCCCGCCGCCGAACACGCTCGCGAGGGCCTGACCGGTCGGGTCTTCGCCCGTGGCGCAGAAACGCTTGCGGAAGCTCGGATTCGCGTAGACGACGTGACCTTCCGGGTCACCGACCAGGATCGGTGTGTCGAGATGGCCGAGCAGCGAGATTTCTTCCGAGGCGCTCATGCCGAAAACTCCAGGATGCCCGCTTCTTGCATGCGGCACACCGAGCGCAGGGCCTCGAAGCGATCCATGCCCGAAACGGAGATCAGATCGGAGAGCGGCGTCATGCCGTCCACCATCGAGAGCATGAAGCCCGCCGTGGGCGGCAGGTTCCGACTCTGGAGGTCGGAGGCGCTGCCCGCCTTCAGCCGGGGAATCTGCGACAGGTCCCCGAGCTCCGCGCGATAGCGACCGAACAGATGAGCCCGCAAGAGCTCCACCATCGCTTCGATTTCGAGGCTGCGGTTGCCGGGCGCGCTCGAGAGCAGCTCGAGAGCGGCCTCGGCGTTCTCGGCATGCAGTAGGCGTCGCGCGTCGTCGAGCAACGACCGGGCAGGCCCCTCGTTCGACCGCGGCCGGGTCCGGCGGTCGGCGTCGCGCATGTAGTCGAGAGCTTCGGCATTCCCGGGATCGAGCTCGAGCGCCTCTCCCCAGGTGAGAAACGCGCGTGCCACGTCCCCCGCTCCGTAGAACTCGAGGCCTTTCTGGAGCAGCTGCGAGACCTGCTCGGCCTTCGCCGGTTTCGATGCCATGAGTCGGCCCTCAGCCCTTCAGCTGGACTTCGTAGAGGTCATGTTCCTGGATGATCTGATCGATCTCGGCGTCCGAGAGCTTGCCGGTCGAGCTGACGGTGATCGACTGCTCCTTGCCGGTCGAGAGGTCGCGGGCCGAGACGGAGACGATGCCGTTGGCGTCGATGTCGAAGCTGACCTCGATCTCCGGCTCGCCCTTCGGTGCCGGTCGGATGCCCGAAAGCACGAACTCGCCTAACAGATCGTTCTCCGCCGCCAGATCGCTCTCGCCCTGGAGCACGCGAATCTTGACCGCCGACTGATCATCGCGGGTCGTCGTGAAGACGTGGCCCTTGCTGACGGGGACAGTGGTATTGCGCTCGATCAAGCGTGCGAAATGACCCCCGAAAGTCCCGATGCCCAGCGAGAGCGGGGTCACGTCGAGCAGCAGCATGTCGTTGTTGTTGTCGAGCAGCATGGCCGCCTGGACCGCCGCACCGAGCGCCACGACCTCGTCGGGATTCACGCCCTTGTGGGGCCGCTTCCCGAAGAACTCCGAGACCCGCTTCTGCACGAGGGGCATGCGCGTCTGGCCACCGACCAGCACTACCTGATCGATCTCCGTCACCTGGACGCCCGCGTCGACGCAGCACTGCTCGACGCTCTTCAGCGTCCCTTCGACGATGTCGGCGACGAGGCCTTCGAGATTTTCGCGGGTCAGCTCGTAGTTGAGATGCCGCGGTCCCTCGGCGTCGCTCGCGATAAAGGGCAGATTGATCTCGACCGCATCGCGGATCGAGAGATCGCATTTGGCCTTCTCCGCCGCGTCCTTGAGCCGCTGGAGCGCCATCGTGTCTCCGCGCAGATCGAGGCCCGCGGTCTGCTGGAACCACTCGACCAGATGCTGCACGATGCGGCGATCGAGATCCTCGCCGCCGAGGAAGGTATTGCCCGAGGTCGCGAGCACCTCGACCACGCCGTCGGACATCTCGAGGATCGAGATGTCGAAGGTGCCACCGCCGAGGTCGTAGACGGCGATCTTCTCGTCACCGACGCGATTCATGCCGTAGGCGAGCGCGGCCGCCGTCGGCTCGTTGATGATGCGCAGGACTTCGAGGCCCGCGATCTTGCCCGCGTCCTTGGTGCACTGGCGCTGGGCGTCGTTGAAGTAGGCAGGGACCGTGATCACGGCCTCCTGCACGGTCTCGGAGAGATATTCCTCCGCGACGCGCTTCATCTCGCGCAGCACGATGCCCGCGATCTCGGGACACGTGAAGGTCTTGCCGCCGATCTTGATGCGCGGATCGTCGTTAGGGCCGCGCACGATCTCGTAAGGAGACAGGTCGATCGACTTCTGGACTTCCGGATCGTCGAAGCGCCGGCCGATCAGGCGCTTGCTGGCGAAGACCGTGTTGCGGGCATTGGTGATCGCCTGGCGCTTCGCGAGGTGGCCGACAAGCCGCTTGCCATCCTGCGAGATGCCGAACATCGAAGGCGTGGTCTTGTAGCCCCCCGCATTCGGAATCACCGTGGGCTGACCATTCTCGATCACCGCCACGCATGAGTTCGTCGTCCCGAGATCGATTCCGATCACGCGAGTCATCGTCTCCCTCCCTGTGCCGCGTCGTGCGCGGCAATTCGCATGGAGGCCAGCGCCTTCCGTGCTTCAAGATCTTCCCTGTCGATTTCGATCGCCTTCTCGAAGGCACGTCGCGCCGCCATCAGATCGCCCCGGGCGCGTTCGATTCGCCCGAGCAGCGAGTGGTGGCTGGCGACATCGGCGGAGCGTTCGAGCAGCGTGTGGGCGTATTCGACAGCGTCGTCGTGCTTGCCGAGCTGCAGACAGGCTTGTGCGGCACGCGCATTGAGCTCCGGGTCGTGCGGCCGGTACGGCAGCACGTCTTCGATGAGCTGGAGCGCGTCGCGAAGCTCACTCTCGTTCATCGTGTCGCTGGGCATCGCGAGCAGCTTCGACGCCCGGTCGCCAGCAGCCCGGATGCGCAGACTGCCGAGCGCTTCCTTGAACTCGGCGCGCGCCGGGTCGAAGGTGATCGCGATGCGGATGTTCGCTTCGGCCTCGTGCAACCGACCCGCTTCGAGCGATGCCTGCGCGGCACGGAAGATTTCGAGCGCCCGCGAACGGCGCGCCGCGAAGGCGGCGTGATCGATCTTGAAGGGCATGCGCTGCTTCAAACGCTCGAGCTTCGTAAGCGGCCGGGCCTCCTTGGGGGACGCAGAAGGCGGAGTCTGCGGTGCCGGCTGCGGCTCCACCGCTGCCCCGGGTCCAGCGATGGGCGTCGCCGCGACGGCCGCCACGGGCGCGACCACGGCAGCACCGATGACCTCGGGCACGCCGGATTCCGACTGATTCTCCACCTGACACAAATCCGGGTCGGAGAGGATCTCGTGCGCCTCGAGCACCTTCTTGAAGATGCGATCCAGGCGGTGTGCGTAGGGCCCGATCTGCCTGCGGAAATAGCGGTCGGGATGGAATTCCTTCGAGAGCTTGAAATAGGCCCGCTTGACGACCTTCGCGTCGGCCCCGACCGGGACGCCGAGCAGCTCGTGATAGGGACGCGAGAGCGAGAGCTCGAACTCGAGGATCCGGCGCTGCACCTCGCAATCGATGTCGAGCCCCGCATCGAGGAGCTTCGCGTCGATCCCGCACGGGAACCCAGCGACCTTCGGTGCACTGGCGGCGTCCATCGGCGGGCGGGTCGGAGCCGCCTGCTTTCGCTCGGAACCCGCCGAGGCCACTTTCGATTGATTGCCGACGATTTCGAGCAATCCGTCGTTGAGCCAACGCTCGAGGCAGGTATCGACGTCCTGTGCCGGGATGCCGCCGATCTCGCGCAGCAGCCGCCACGGGGTCCGGCCGTCGATGCGAGAGAGCAGAAAGCCCTCGGCCGCCGTCAGGCGAAGCCGCTTCGGGTCATGACCCGGGACCAGGGCAACCACTTGCGCCACCCTGTCCGTCTCCTGCGCCGACTCGGTCATCCACGTCTCGCGTGCAGCGGGAAAGCAGACGACATGCCCCGCGCATGCGTCCGCTCGTCATTCTTCGGCCACGCCGGGACAAAGCTTAGAAAGCAGTGCAACGAAGACGCTGTTTGAGGGGGGAGATCCGCTGGCAGCGGACACGGTCCGGCTCATCCGTGGGTCGTCGACCCGCGGGGCCAGCTCGAGGGCGGAGGGTCAGACGTTCGTTCAGGCGTTGACTCAGACGCTTAGAAGATGTTCGAGGATCGCGTTCTGGGCGTGGAGGCGATTCTCGGCCTGGTCGAAGACGAGGCTTCGGGGGCCGTCGAGCACCTCGCCGGTGACCTCCTCGCCGCGGTGGGCGGGGAGGCAGTGGAGCAGGTAGGCGTTGGCGGAGTGGGCGAGCAGCTCGCGGTTCACCTGGTAGGGACGGAAGAGCTTGCGTCGCTCCTCTGCCTCTTTTTCCTGGCCCATGCTGGTCCAGGTATCCGTGTAGACGAAATCCGCCCCACGCACCGCCTCGATGGGATCCTCGAGCAGCAGGATCTCGGCACCGCTCGCCCGCGCGAGCTCCCGAGCGCGGCCCAGTACGCGGGTCGCCGGCGGATGGCTCGCGGGCGTCGCGACGCGCAGGCGCAGACCGAGAACCGCCGCGAGGTTGATCAGCGAGTTGGCGACATTGTTGCCGTCCCCCACGTAGGCGATCGTGGCGTCCTGCGGCTTCATGACACCCGCGATCGTCACGAGGTCCGCCATCGCCTGACACGGATGCAGGAGATCCGTCAGGCCGTTCACGACGGGGATGGTCGCGTGGCGCGCGAGGTTCTCGACGAGCTCGTGGCTGAAGGTTCGCGCCATGATGCAGTCGACCCAGCGCGAGAGCGAGCGCGCCACATCCTCGGGACTCTCGCGCGTCCCGATTCCGACCTGCTCGGGCTTGAGCAGGATCGCGTGGCCGCCGAGCTGGGCGATGCCGGCCTCGAAGGTGACGTGGGTGCGCAGCGACGGCTTCTCGAAATACATCGCGAGAATGCGGCCCTCGAGGGTGCGCGGTCGCTTGCCGGTCCGATGGTTGCGGCGCAGGTAGGCCGCCCGATCCGCCATCGACCAGAGCGCGTCCGCCGGCCAATCGGCCACCGTCAAGAAATCCTTGGGCACGACACCTCTCCCCTCGCCTTCCCTCGCCTCTAGGATGCGGACACGCCTCAGGGCGCGAGCAGTGTGCCGACGCCCGCGTCGTCGCTGAAGATCTCGAGCAGGACGGCGTGCCGGATGCGTCCGTCGACGACATGCGTCGTCACGACACCGCCAGCGAGGGCGTCCATGCAGCACTCCATCTTCGGGATCATCCCGCCCTTGATCGTCCCGTCGGCGATCAGACGCCGGCAGTCGGCGATCGTGAGCTGGCTGACCAGCTGGCCCTTCGCATCGAGCACACCCTCGACGTCCGTCAGCAGGATCAGCTTCTCCGCCCCGAGCGCGGCCGAGATCGCGCCGGCCGCTTCGTCGGCGTTCACGTTGTAGCTCATGCCCTTCTGGTCGACGCCGATCGGCGCCACGACCGGAATGAAGCCCGCATCCATGGCGGCGAGTAGCACGCTCGGATCGACTACATCGGGATCGCCCACGCGACCAAGATCCTGACCGTTGATGAGCTTGCGCGTCACGCGCAGCAGCCCGCCGTCGCTGCCGGTGAACCCGATGCCGCGTCCACCGGCCTGTTGCACGAGCTCGACGATCTCTCGATTGATCTTTCCGCCGAGCACCATCTCCACGACGTCCATCGTCTCGTCGTCGGTGATACGGCGGCCATCGACGAAGGACGATTTCTTGCCCATTCGCGCGAGCGTCGCCTCGATCTGGGGGCCGCCGCCGTGGATGATCACCGGCCGCACGCCGATGTGCTTGAGCAAAACGACGTCGGCCGCGAAGGATGCCTGGAAGGAATTGTCCTTCATCGCGTGACCGCCGTACTTCACGACGATCGTCTTGCCCAGGAACCGCCGCATGTAGGGCAGCGCTTCCATCAGGACCCGTGCCTTGTCGACCAGCTGCTGCATCTTCCCCACCCGAACGAAAATCCAGGAGAACCGAGAGAGAACCGAGAGTCGGGGCCGCCTAGCTCGGCCCCCCGACTTCACGGCGCGCGTCGCGCCGGGCACTGGCCAGCTCTTCGATGCTCTGGAGCAGACTACGGTACAGGAGTACGTTGCGGACGGCTGCGGAAAGCACCGCCGAAAGCACCTCCGCCGTGCGCGGAGAAGGCTGCGCCCCCGCCTCGAAGAACGCTCGGAGAACGCCGACGACCTTGTCCCTGAGCTTGATCGGGACACACAGGAGCCCCCGCGTCACGCCGTCCGCCGCGGTGTCGACTCGCGCGTCGAAGCGGCTGTCCGCGGCGGGATCCCCGGCCGCGACCGGGCCGCCGGTCTGGCAGACGGTCCCCGTGAGCCCCCGGTTCGTGGGCAGGCTCTCGCGATCGCCGGAAGCGCTCCCGTCGATCCCGGCCTCCCGCTTGAGGCCCGCACCGTCCGGGGCGTCCGAGGTCAAGAGATAGAGGGAGACCGGCGCCGCACCGAGCACCCGCGACACGCTCGAGAGCGCCATGCGCAGCACGCGCGCGGGCTCGACCTCCGCGGCGACGGCCTCGCACACGGCCCGGGCGAGCTCGGCATCGGGGTCCAGGCGGCCCTGCGAACGCGACGCGCTGCCGCCGACGCCCTCGGCGTCGAGGGTGTTCGCCGCCTCGAGGATGCGCTCCACCTCGGGATCCGCCGCCAGGAATTCCGAGACCTGCATGCCCAGCAGGCGCAGGACGTTGGCCTCCTCGAGCGAGAATCCCTGCTCGTCCTCACCCTCCGTGAGACACAGGACGCCGACCGGCTCGCCGAGGCAGACGAGCGGCACGATGGCGAAGGCCGCCCCTTGATAGTTCCCGGCGCCACGGCCGGCGAAGCGCGTGTCGGCGGAGACGTCGGAAACGCAGAGCACGCTCCCCTCCGCGAAGCAACGCCCCGACGCGCCCTCGCCCAGCTTGCGCGGCGTCAGCGTCTCGCACGCGATTTCTGCCCCGTCGCAAACGACCCCGCGGCAGGCGACGACCGAGAGCCAGTCGCGATCCTCGTCCGCCAGCATGAGCGACACACGCGCCGCCTGGAAGACGACGGCCGCGGAATCGACGATGCCCTTGCGCAGGACGTCGGCGCGCTCCGCCGGTGCCGCCCAGCGCACCAGCTGTGAGAGCCGTTCCATACTCTCGACCAGGCGATCGACCCGGGCCTGCAGACTCCGGCGCCGGGCACCCGCCTCGTGACCATTGATTCCGCGGCCGACCGCCAGCACGAGCTCCTCGTCGTGGAGCGGCTTGGCGAGATAGTCGGAAGCGCCGAGCCGAAGCGCCTCGAGCACGATCTCCTGGTCCGTCGACGCCGACAGCATGATGACCGGGAGCTCGGGCCGCGCTGCGCGGATCTTCGCCAGCACCGAGATCCCGTCCATGTCGGGCAAGCGCACATCGAGGACGACGACCGAGATCGACGGATCGGCCACGTGCTCGAGCGCTTCGGCACCGTCTTCGGCACGCACGGTCTCGTAGCCGTTCTCGCGGAGGATCTCGTCGATCGCCTCGAGAAAGAAGAGCTCGTCGTCGACGATCAGGACGCGATTGCGCATCGAGCCTCCCCATTCAAAAAAAGCATTACAGAATGAACTGCGAAAGGTCTTGATCGTCCAGTAGCTCGCCCAATCTTTTGCGGACGAGGACGTCGTCGACCACGACCCGCTGGTTCGGTAGATCGGGGGCATCGAAGGACAGATCCTCGAGCAGGCGCTCCATCACGGTGTGGAGCCGCCGCGCACCGATGTCGGCATTGCGCTCGTTGACGGTCGCGGCGATCTCGGCGATCGCCTCGATCCCCGAGCGCTCGAACTCGAGCTCGATGCCCTCGGTCGCCAGCAGCGCCGTGTACTGGCGCACCAGCGAATTGGTCGGCTCCGTCAGGATTCGCACGAGATCCTCGCGCCCGAGGCTCGAGAGCTCGACCCGGATCGGAAAGCGGCCCTGCAGCTCGGGCATCAGGTCCGACGGCTTCGCGAGGTGGAACGCGCCCGCCGCAATGAAGAGGATGTGGTCGGTCGAGACCGGCCCGTGTTTGGTCTGCACCGTCGAGCCCTCGACGATCGGGAGCAGGTCGCGCTGGACCCCTTCGCGCGAGACGTCCGGCCCGTGGCGTCCGCCACCGGAGACGGCCACTTTGTCGATCTCGTCGATGAAGACGATGCCCGACTGCTCGACCCGCTGGACCGCGAGCTCCCGCACCCGGTCCGCGTCGACGAGGGCTTCGGCTTCCTCCTGGGTCACCGCCTCCCGCGCCGCGGCGATCGTGAGCCGCCGCTTGCGCGTCTTCCGGGGCAGCATGCCGGCGAGCAGGTCCTTCCACTGGGAACCGATGTCCTCCCCGCCCTGCATGCCCATGATCGAGAGGGACGGCCCCGAGGCCGGTGAATCGGCGAACTCGAGCTCGACCTCACGCGCATCGAGCTCGCCCAGGCGCAGCAGCCTTCGGAGCTTTTCGCGGGTCTCGCGCGTGCGCTCGTTCGCACTCGGATCCGGCGGTCCCGCGATTGGCACCGGCGCAGGCAGCAGCGCGTCGACGAGCCGTTCCTCCGCCCGCTCCTCGGCTCGCGCCCGCACCGCGCGCTGCTCTTCCTGACTCACCAGCTTCACCGCGAGCTCCGTCAGATCGCGGATGATCGACTCGACGTCGCGACCGACATAGCCCACCTCGGTGAACTTCGAGGCCTCGACCTTGATGAAGGGCGCCTGGGCGAGCTTCGCGAGACGCCGCGCGATCTCGGTCTTCCCGACGCCGGTCGCGCCGATCATGATGATGTTCTTGGGGGCGATCTCGTCGCGCAGGTCACCCTCGACCTGCTGCCGTCGCCAGCGGTTGCGGAGCGCCACTGCGACTGCCCGCTTGGCATCGCGCTGACCCACGACGTAGCGGTCGAGCTCGGAGACGATCTCCCGTGGCGTGAAGACGAGCGGGCCCCTCACGGCAAGCTCTCCACGCAGATGTTGGCGTTGGTGTAGATGCAGATCTCCGAGGCGACGCGCAGGGCTTCTTCGGCGATCTCGCGCGCCTCCATGTTCGTGTGCCGTACGAGCGAGCGGGCGGCCGCCAGCGCATAGCCTCCGCCCGAGCCGATCGCCGCGATGCCGTCGTCCGGCTCGATCACGTCGCCGTTGCCCGAAACCATGAGGAGCGTCTCGGGATCGCCAAGCAGCAGCATCGCCTCGAGCTTGCGCAGCACCCGATCCGTCCGCCAATCCCGTGCGAGCTCGACCGCCGCGCGGCGCACGTTGCCCGGATGGCTCTCGAATTTTCCTTCGAGCCGCTCGAGCAGGGTCAACGCATCGGCGACGCCCCCCGCGAACCCGACGAGCGCCCGGCCCTTACCCACACGCCGCACCTTCTCGGCTTTCTGCTTCATGACCTGGTCACCGAGGGTCACCTGCCCATCCGCCGCGATCGCAATCCGCCCGTTTCGCAGCACCGCCAGCACCGTCGTCGATCGGATCCGTACCTGCAGACTCGCCTTCTCCTCAGCCATCATTCGATTCCCATCCGGGCGAATCCGGTCCCGGACCAGCCCGCTTTGCGCGCGTCCTCGCCGCCGCTACCGCCTTGCCTCTCGCCCTCGGATGGGCTTGATCATAGACGTCGCGCAGGTGCTCGATCGAGACCGCCGTATATTTCTGGGTCGTCGAGAGGCTCGCGTGGCCGAGCAGCTCCTGGATTTCTCGCAGGTCGGCGCCCATGTCGAGCAGGTGGGTGGCGTAGCTGTGGCGGAGGCGGTGAGGATGGACGTGCTCGCGGAGATCGGCTCCCCGGGCGCGTTCGGCCAGCACCCGCCGGGCCTCGCGGGCGGCGAGTCGGCGGGGGCCATCCTCCCGGCGCGGCCGCAGTGAGATAAAGAGCGGTTCGCGCAGGACGCCTGCATGTCGCCGGACGCCGAGCCAGGCCGAGAGCGCTTCCCGGGCGCGCTCGGGGATCGGAACGATCCGCTCCTTGTTCCCCTTGCCCATCACCCGCACCTCGCGCGCCCGCAGCTCGAGGTCGCGCACGTCGAGGGCGACGAGCTCGCCGACGCGGATGCCGGTGCCGTAGAGGAGCTCGACCATCGCCCGGTCGCGCAGCGAGAGCCATTGATCCGTCCGCGCCCGCGAGCCTCCTTCTGGCGCCGGGCGCCGGCTCGTGCGCCGCTCCGCCGTCACGAGCTGCGCACAGTCGTCGATCGAGAGCGGACGCGGCAGGCGTTTCTCGTGCTTCGGCATCGGAAGCCCCGCCGTCGGATCGTCGCGCCGCACGCCCTCGCGGACCAGCCAGCGGAAGAACGAGCGGATGGACGCCAGCTTGCGGCCACGGGTCGCGGCACTCCGGCGTTTATTGAGACTTGCGAGCCAGCCGCGCACGTGGTCGGCGTCGACCCGGTCGGGCTCGACGCTCGAGCCGGTGTGGAGCGTCAGCTGGCGCACGTCGGAGAGATAGGCGCGCAGCGTATGCGGGGACATGCCGCGCTCGCTCCCGAGATGACGTCCGTAGGCCTCGATCGCCCGCGTCCAGTTCATGCCGCGCCCTGCGCGCTCCCGGACTCGACCACCGCCACCCGTTCCCGATATCCACGCAGCGATTCGAGCGCGCGCTCGGCCAGCTGCTCGTTCTTCTCCCGCTTCGGCCGCCGAACGCGCCGCCCGCTCTTCGCGATGTAGGTCGCCCGCTCCGGCTCAAGGGCGGGAAAGAGTCCGTAGTTCACGTTCATCGGCTGGAAATGCTTGGCGTCGGCGTTCTGGAGATGGCGCAAGAGTGCGCCATGGGCGGTGTCGGCGGGCGGCTCTTCGTACGGCAAGCCCAGCACGCGCCGAGCCACGCCAATGCCAGCGAGAAGCCCGAGCGCCGCGGACTCCACGTAACCTTCGACGCCGGCCATCTGGCCCGCGAGAAAAACACCGGGGCGCTTCTTCAGCTGGAGCTCGCCGTCGAGCTGGACGGGGGCGTTGACGTAGGTGTTGCGGTGGATCGAACCAAAGCGCGCGAAGACGGCCTCGGCGAGGCCAGGGAGCATCCGGAAGATGCGTTTCTGCTCGCCGACGCGAAGCTTCGTCTGGCAGCCGACCAGATTCCAGAGCGTCCCACTCTTGTCTTCGCGCCGGAGCTGTACGACCGCATGCGGGCGGCGGCCCGTGCGCGGATCGAGGAGACCGACGGGCTTCAAGGGTCCGAAGGCGAGCGTCTCGCGCCCGCGCCGCGCCATCTCCTCGATCGGAAGACAACCCTCGAAATAGAGGGCTTTCTCGAACGCGTGCAGGGGCACAGTCTCCGCGCGCAAGAGCTCGTCGACGAAGGCCTCATATTGCTCCCGCGTGAGCGGGAGATTCAGGTAGTCGCCCTCGCCGCCCCCCTCCTGGGTCTCCTGAATGTTGTCGGCGTCGTAGCGGGACGCGCGGAATGCGATCGCGGTGTCGATCGAATCGGCATAGAGCGTGGGCGAGATCGCATCGTAGAAGTAGAGATATTGCTCGCCGAGCTGACGGGCGAGATCAGCGGCAAGGTCGCTGTCGGTCAGGGGCCCCGTCGCCAGGATCACGTGAGAAGCGGTCGGAATCCGCGTCACCCGCTCCGAGCGCAGCTCGATCCGAGGATGCGACGTGATCGCTGCGGTGACCGCCCGCGCGAAATCGATGCGATCGACGGCGAGGGCTTTGCCGGCAGGGACCGCGGTCGCGTCCGCCACGCGCAGGATGAGCGAGTCGAGGCGGCGCATCTCCTCTTTGAGGAGTCCCACCGCATTGCCGAGCGTGTTGGCGCGCAGGGAGTTGCTACAGACGAGCTCGGCCAGGTCCGGCGAGCCGTGCGCCGGCGACATCCGCTCGGGCTTCATTTCGTAGAGCACGACCGCGACACCGCGCCGCGCGAGCTGCCAGGCCGCCTCGCAACCGGCGAGTCCGCCCCCGACGACGAGGACCGGATCAGCAGGGTTCGGCGGCAAATCGGTCAACGGGGATCTCCTGCGTCTGCGAGAAGACCGCTGCTCAGCCCGGCTTCGGGCGGTCGCGCGTCGGAGCTTCCCATTCGCGGATCGAGTCGAGAAACGTGGCCTCTTGCGCGAGGATGTCGTCCTGGGATGGCGCGCAGAGTAGCGAAGCCCCGCCCGGCTCTCGATCTTCCGCCAGACGACAGAGATGGAGGCGGCCATCGCGCTCCTCGGCGACACGACCGGCGAGCTCGAGCTCGAGCAGAGCCGTTGCGAGCCCGCCCGCGTCGAGGCCCGCCTCGAGCAGCAGTTCATCCGCCGTTCGGGGCCCGGCGGCCAGCAACCCCGCAATCCGCTCGGCGAGCGGCATCGCCGGCCCCGCACTGCGCTGCGGCGCAGCCGCCCTCCCCGCGCGGCCCGACCGGCACGGCACGTCCGCAATGGAACCGACCTCGATCCCGAGGTCGTCGAGCAGGTCGCGGGCCGATTGGATCGCCCTTGCACCCTCGCGCAGCAGCTGATTGGTTCCCGCAGCGAAGGGTCCCTCGACAGCGCCCGGGACGACGAAGACCTCGCGCCCCTGCGCGAGCGCATGGCGCACGGTGATCAGCGAGCCACTGCGCCGGCGGGCCTCGACCACGACGACAGCGATGGAGAGTCCGCTGATGATGCGATTGCGGAGCGGAAAATGGAGCGGCCGTGGCAGCGCGCCGAGCGGCAGCTCGCTCACGATCGCACCGGCTCGCAGGATCTCCTCGGCCAATCCGCGGTGCTCGGGCGGGTAGATCCGGTCGATGCCACAGGCGAGTACGCCGATCGTCGACCCACCCGCATCGAGCGCCCCGCGATGGGCCTCGGCATCGATGCCCCGCGCCAGTCCGGACACGATCGTGAGGCCCGTGCGGGCGAGGTCGTAGGCCAGGCGCCGCGCAAAGCTCCGCGCTGCGCGGGTCGCCGCACGCGCGCCGACGATCGCGACCGCGGGCCGCGAGAGCTGCGCCGGATCTCCACGCACGACGAGCACGAGTGGCGCGTCGTCGAGCGCGCGCAGCGCCTCCGGATAGGCGGGATCCGGGAGCGGAACGACGCGCACCCCGAGTCGCGTGAGCCTCTCCTCCGCGTCGACGCGGCCCGGCAACTCATAGGGGTGCTCATGTGGAAAAAGCAGCCCCGCCCTCGCCGATGCGACGTCTCGCAGGATCGACTCCGGCGATCGACCCGCACGCAGCAGGGGACCGACCTTCTCGGGCTGCCAGGCGAGCTCCGCCTGGAGCGACAACCACGCCCGCGCAGACTCGGGGGCAAGCCCGACCCGAGCGGTCGCAGAAAGCTCGACTGAGCGCTCTCGATCATCCTGGAGCGTCGTACGCCAACTCCGGGGACCAGTGGGGGTCAGCGGAGGGAATCACGACTAACGCCTCATGACCGCTCGAGGCGGCCGGTTCACGCCACGTGAACCACGAGGTCCGGGCGGACCGCCGAATGAAACGGGCCCACGCGTGTTCGCGTGGGCCCGTTCTCGATCCGATCCCAGGTCCGCAAGATCTCCAGCGGCTGGAGTCAGGAATCGCTCAGCGCGATGCCAGTCTGGCCGCCAGCGGTCGTACGGAATCGCCCACCTCGAGCTCGCGGGCCGCGTTCAGGACGAACGCAACCGCGGTCTGCGGCTCCAGCTTGACGACGACCAGGGTCGCGACCTTGTGGTCGGGCGTCTGTACATCGACGTCGCGCGGGACGTCGTTGTAGATCCCGCCGAGGTCCGTGACCTCGAGCTCGCTCCCGACCTCGAGGCCGTCGAGCTCACCGCGATTGAGATAGACATAATCACCGTCGGCCATGACCGTCTTCGACGTCGGCAGGAACACGATCTGGCCATCGTTCGCCTCGGGCGTCCGCATCACCGTGACATGCCGCGACACCGGCTGCATCGCCAGGATGCGAGCACCGCGGGGTACTTCTGAGTAGCTCATGCGGATCTCGCCGATCGACGTGTCGCCCGTCAACTGACGGACCTCGACCCAGCCGAGCACGTCGACATGATGTCCGAGGATGCGATTGGAACCAATGTCCCGGACCTCTTCCACGGCCTCGAAGATCGTGAAGCGGTCGCCCACCTGCGTGTCGCCTTCACCGAGACCGAGATAGACCACGTCGCCCGCGGTCATGAAGGTTCGCTCGCTCGGACTCTCGACGATGCTCGACGCACCGGCCATCTGCTCCGCAGTGACGAACCCCATCGCGGCGCGTGTGCTCACGGTGATCTGGCGGCCGGTCTGCATCGGCTCCGGAACCGCGGCAAGCACGGGCTCGGAGGCCTCCATCATTTCTTCCGCAGCCGGCGGGGCCACTGCTTCAGTCTCCGCCGCCGTCTCCCCTTCCGGAGCCGCGGGCTGCTCGAGAAGTCGTTCGAGGAACGCGTCCGCTTCGTCGTCGGAGACGACGCGCATTTCATTGGCGGTGATCCAGATCCGGTCACCGGGGTGGATCAGATGGGGATTCGCGATGTCGTCGTTGTCGGTCCAGACCGACGGCCACACCCAGGGAGTTCCGAGGTAGGCGGCCGAGACGTCCCAGAGCGTGTCGCCACGGGACACAGTGTGGAGCCGACCAACGCGTCCCTGATCGTCGACGCCTTGCGGTCCAAGTACGATCGACCGGGGTCCGTGCGCCGCTTGCGCCGTTGTCCCCGCTTCAGCGGCAGCAGGCGTGCTCGCCTGCGAAGCCGGCGTCGCGACCACCGCCGGCGGCGTCACCGCAGGCTCGGCTGCGGCCGCTTGGCTCGCATTCAACTGGGATTCCGCGCCGATCGCCGTCGATGACGCCAGCAGCACGAGCGAGCCGATCAGGAAATGGGTGCGCCTCATGA
>JANNQH010000131.1:0-2583 GCA_031400655.1 Deltaproteobacteria bacterium
GGCCGCGAGGGCCGAGATCAACGTCAGAGGCTCGAGCCAGGGCGTGTCGGAGGGGAAAGGGAAGGGGCCGAAGGGATAGCGGTCGGTCCGTTCGCCCATCACGACATGGTCCGTCAGGAGCAGGCGATCGACGCCGGCCGCTTCCGCGAGCTGCGCCTGGGCGATCAGCTGCTGCACGCCCGCGGCCTCGCCGAGGGAGGCGCCGTAGCTGGTCAACGTGACCGACAGCGAGGGGGACTTAGGCGCATTCGAGGCCGTCATGCGAGCGTCGCGTCCTGCGCCTCGGCGATCAGCCTCGCCAGCGTCTCATGCAAATGGATCACGCCGATCTCGTGAGTCCCGATCACGAGCTCCGACGCGACGCCCGAGTCGAGACCTCGCTGGATCTTCTCCTGCATCGGGAAATCCTCCGCGCCCGTCACGCGCAGCTGCAGCTCGAAAGATTCCTCGAAGTGCTTTCGCTCCGCTTCGCTCGCGACCGGGCGCGCGGTGTAGAGGTGGGTTTCGACGAGGCAACGATCCGGTGCAGGCGATTCGAAGCGCCAGAGCAGCGCATAGTCGCGCGTCGCCGAGAGCAGCGCGTTGGGCGCCAGATACCACTGGACCGTCGCGTGCGCGACGAGGCTCCATTCGCTCTCGGGCTTCTCGCGCAGCTCGGAGAGGGTTCTGCGGGCAACGGGGAAGCGCAGATGGGGTCCGAGCCGGTCGGCCACCATCGGAAGCGAGAAGTAATGTGGGTGGACCGTTTGCCGGTGGAGCGAGAAGACGTGGTAGGACTCGAGGAAGGTCTCGAGCAGGAGCTTCCAGTTGGCGTTCCAGCAGGTCCTTCGCGAGGCGAAATGATGGAAGCGCGCGAGTCCGAGGACATCGAGATCTGTCGCCAGCTCGCCCAGCCACGATTCGGACTCGATCGGCCGGTCGCCCTCCGGACGGACGAGAATCAAGCCGTGACCCTCGCGGCAGGGCCGCTCGCGAAGGCCGAGCGACGCCCGCTCGCAAGCGGAATAGCCCGACTCGCCGAGGGGGATCGCCGCGAGCGCACCCGTTGAGTCGTAGGTCCAGGCGTGGAACGGACAGCGAATTCGTCCACCCGAAAGCGTGCCGCGACCCTCGGCGACCGGCGCGCCGCGGTGGCGGCAGATGTTGGCGAAGGCGCGTACCCGGCCGTCTTGCCCGCGGACGAGCAGGAGCGGGATGCCGCCGGATTCGAGAGTCAGGAAGCGGCCCGTTTCGGGCAGGTCCGCCGAGAGCGCAGCCACGATCGGCAGTCCGCGGAAGAGGCCGTGACGCTCGCGCTCGAGGTGCGACGCGCTCGCGTGGTGGGACGGCGGAAGGCGCAGCGGCCGGGGCGCTTCATCGGTCGTGCCCGCCTCGAGATGGGCGAGCATCCGTCGGATCAGCGAGAGCTCGGCGAGGCGCTCCACGAATCGGCTCCTTCGCGCGGGAGTCGCCCTCTTTGCCCGCAGTCCATCAGCCCACGAACGGGAGGCCAGCAGGTCCCTGCCTGGGTTCCTGCTCGCAAGGACTAGCAGACGGCGGAAGGCGGGGCGAGCACGGGCGGAGGCGTCCTGTTCGCGTCCGATCGACGGCGACCGTCTCGACGCGCTCCCTCGCGTCGCCGATCATCGCGGCGGCCAGAGCGAGGCAGGAGACCAGCATGCGGTTCGGGAAGAACAGAGCGAGATCACTCGAGCAGCTCACGCGTTCGCTCGCGGCCGCGCTCGTCGTCGCCGGTCTGCTCGGAGGCTGCGCGTCCCGCTCGCCCTATCGGCAGGAGTTCGTCGAGCTTCGGACCGGGAATTTCATCCTCACGAGCAGCCTGTCGCCCGACGCGACGACCGAGTTCGCGCTCCAGCTCGAGCTCTTCCATGCGGGTGTTCGCGCGCTCCTCGGGCTTGCGGATGATCCCGCTCCCACGCTGCCCACGCCGGTCTACGTCTTCGACGACCGCAGTCTCGGCCGGCCCTTCGCCGTGCAGAACGAAGCGGCCTATCTGCTCGACGAGGTGGAGGCGCCGATCCTGGTCTTCCGCGGGGGCCGGGACTTCGCCGCCCGGATGACGCCCGATCTGCGGCATCGCTACGCCCATCGAGTGCTGCGCGACCACGCGAAGCAAGAGCGACCGCTCTGGTACGAGGAGGGCGTCGCCCAGCTCGCACGCACGCTCGACGAGACGTCGAAGGGGGTCGTCGTCGGCCGGCTCGCCCCCGAATTCCAGCAGTCCGTTTTCGATTGGCGCCGCGGCGATCTGCTCGGGAGCCTGCAACGCTCCGACCTCTCGGAAGCGACGCCGCCCGAGCGCGTGCGATTCGAAGCCCAGACCTGGGCGATCGCGCATACCCTCGAATTCGAGGACCGACCGGCCAGCGGGAGCCCCACCCACCTCAGCGCCTATCGCAGCGCACTCAACGCGCCCGACGCCGCGACACGCGACGGGGCCTTCGCCGCACTCGGCATCTCGCCCGAAGCCCTCGAGAAGCGGATCTACAAACATCTCGAGCAGCGGCGACCAAAGGTCCGGCTGCTCGAGATTCACGGCCTCCAGATGAGTCGTTGGAAGCCGGTTTCCCTGTCGCTGTCCGA
>JANNQH010000132.1:0-1842 GCA_031400655.1 Deltaproteobacteria bacterium
TGCCGGATCACCACCGGATGCCGGACCGGCGGCAGCTCGGTCCGCAGACGCGCGAGATCGTCGCCGTACTTCGACGCGTAGGCCCCCAGGCTCCAGTCGTGCAGTGCCGTGCGGTCGGCGATTCGATCGCGCAGCTCCGGCGACAGATTGTCGAAAGCGGCGGCCATGTCGGCGAATACCGTGTCGCCGCCGACGTCGGGCACTTCGATGGCGCGCAGCATCGTGCCCAGGGTGGGCATCGGCCGAAAGGTGCCGTCGCTGTGCCACCCGTTCTCGAGCCCGGCCGTCCTGGCGTCGCGCGTGAAAGTGACGACGGAGTCGGCCGGATCCGGCGACGACACCGAACCCTGTAGCTGGTCGTCGGTGAGGTCGCCCCAGAGCGCCGCGAACGCGCCCTGTTGGGCTGCGGTCAGGTGTTGTTCCCGGAAGAACAGCACCTTCCACTCGGCGAGCGCGCGCGCGAGCTCGCCGTGGAGCGCCGGGTCACAGGGCTTGCGCAGGTCGACGCCGTCGACCAGCGCGCCGAGGGTTCTCGATCGGGGGTGCAGCGTGAAGCGTTTGGGCTGGAAGGACGCGGTGCCCGGGGCGATCCGATGCATGACCTTGGGTCCGGCGAGGGTGCGCATCTGCATCGCTGACCCTCCGCTACAGCTCGTAGACGAGGCGTCCCTGCTCGTTGCGGAAGGCCGCCGCCTTGCCCGCCATGCGCAGATGCTCGAGATGGGCGTAGGTCTCGCTCTCGGCCATGTCGCCCCAGCTGCGCTCGCGGAACAAACGCTTCATGAAGCTGTTCACGTCGGCGCGGCCGAGCTCGCGGGCGATCTTGTCGATCTCCTCGAGGCGCTCGTGGTGATGCGCTTTGATCGACTGGGCGCGCTCCTTGAGATTCGTGAAGGGATGGCCGTGGGCGGGCAGCGCGAGCTTCACGTTCTGGATCTCGCCGACCCGGTCGAGGGAGTAGAAGAAGGATTTCAGCGGATCGGGCAGGTACGACACGCCGCCAATATGCGGCGTGATCGACGGCAGCACGTGGTCGCCCGACAGGAAGGCGCCGGTCTCGGGATCGTGGAGGCAGATATGGTCCGCCGTGTGGCCCGGCGTGTGCTGCACGAACCATTCGCGGCCCGCCAGCCGGAGCATGTCCCCATGCTCGACGTGATGGGTCACGGGGGGCAGGAACGAGCCGCGTTTGATCGTCGCCATCGCGAGCCAGCGAAGCCGTTCGCGGATCGCCGCGCGATCGGCCGGGCCTTTCCACGGGGCCGGCGTCGTCAGCCGCTTGAGCGTGGCGAACAAGTTGAAGAGGGGATTCTGGGAGCGCCGCCGGTCCTTCTCGAGCAGCTCCATGTGGACCGTCAGGTCGTCGACCGAGAACTCGTTATGCGCGTCGGCCGAGCCGTGGGCATGGCTGTGGCCGGCGTGGCCATGTCCGGCGTGCCCGTGTCCGGTGTGAGTGGTCGGCTCGAGGGGCTGGATGTGCGCCGCGGTGTGGCGCTTGCGGACCGAGGGGCCGCCGAAGTGGAACGCGCGGTGGGCGATGATCTTGGCGCCGGATTCTTTGTGGATGCGCACAGCGCCACCGAAATGATCCGGATGCGAATGGGTGATGAAGACCGTGTGGATATGGCGCGGGGCGAGTCCGGCCTGCTTCAGGCGCTGGGCGATCGCGTCCCAGGTCTCGACGCCGGGAAGCCCGGGATCGACGACGGCGACGCCGTCCTTGTCGACCATCGCATACATGTTGACGTGGCCCAGACCGGGAATCCGGATGGGCAGCTGCATGCGCAGGATGTCCTTCGCGACCTCGCTGATCTCTGTGCTGGCGTCTTCCTGCTCCTGGCG
>JANNQH010000133.1:0-1589 GCA_031400655.1 Deltaproteobacteria bacterium
CAAATTCGACGGCTGCTACCACGGCCATTCGGACGGGCTGCTCGTCGGCGCAGGAAGCGGCGTCGCGACGCTCGGGATCCCGGGCTCGCCGGGCGTGCCGAAGGCGATGACGGACCTCACGATCGTCGCGCCCTACAACGATCTGGCGGTGACGCGGGCGGCTTTCGAGCGTTGGGGCGAGCAGATTGCGGCGGTGATCGTCGAGCCGGTGGCGGGCAACATGGGTTGTGTATTGCCGCTGCCGGGATTTCTCGCCGGGCTGCGAGCGCTCTGCGACGAGTTCGGCGCGCTCCTGATCTTCGATGAGGTGATGACCGGATTCCGTGTCGCCCGCGGCGGGGCGCAGCGGCTCTACGGGATCCGTCCGGATCTCACGACCCTTGGCAAGATCGTGGGCGGCGGTCTCCCGGCGGCGGCCTACGGTGGGCGACGCGAGCTCATGAGCCGCATCGCGCCGGAGGGCGACATCTACCAGGCGGGCACCTTGTCGGGAAATCCGCTGGCGGTCGCCGCCGGGCTCACGACGCTTCGATTGCTCGAGCAGAAGGGCGTCTACGAGACCCTCGCCGCGCGTTCGAGCGCCCTGACGAGCGGCCTCGCGGTGCTGGCCGACGAGCAGGGCATCCCCTTCACGACCGCGAGCGTCGGCGGGATGCTTGGCTTCTTCTTCCACCCGGGTCCCGTCGAGTCCTTCGCGCAGGCGCAGCAAAACGATGCAGCTCACTTCCGGCGCTTCTTCGCCTCGATGCTCGAATCCGGCGTCTATCTGGCTCCTTCCCCCTACGAGGCCGCCTTCGTATCCCTCGCACACCGCCCCCGCGACATCGACCAGACCCTCGAAGCCGCCCGAAAAGCCTTGAAGCGCAGCGCTCGGTCGCGTTGAGCCCCGCGGCCGGGGGGGCTAAGCTGCGCGCCGGTTTCGGACCCCCGGGCATGGAGGCCACTTGAGTCACCCGCCCGACTATCCGGGTCGAAGACGCGTGAAACGTGCCGCCGCATCAGACGCCAACGACGCCTATCAAGGGGCGATCGAGGCGGTAATGGCGGTCCTGCTCGGGGCCGGAGCCGGATATTGGATCGATCTGCGTTGGGGCACGACACCCTATGGTGTGATCGTCGGGGTGGTGATCGGATTCGCGGCGATGGTGCTGCGGCTGCTGCGGATGGGGCGAAACCTGCCACCGGGACCGAGCGGGGCCGGCGGAGCCGACGTGAGTGGCCAACCGTCGGGATCGCTGCCGGTCGGTCGTAGCGCCCCGGGCGCCGCAGGGGATGATGCGGACGCCGGCGAGGACCGGGGGCCGGCCGAGACGCCGGGACTCAGCGATATCTGGCGCGACGATGCGACGGACGAACGGGACTGACGAGATGAAATTCGCGCTGGCCAGGGTCGAACAGTGGAATCTCGGGTTGTCGGCGAGCGCCGTGGCGGCCTCGCTCGCGCTCGAGACGCCGCATTTCGCGACGAGCCTGGCGGCGGGGGCGCTGCTCGAGGCTTTCAATCTTGGCGCGCTGCGGCGCTCGGCGATGAGCTTCTTCACGGGCCAGATGACGCGCAGCTGGACGGGGGCTTTTGCGCTGCGCTTCCT
>JANNQH010000134.1:0-5251 GCA_031400655.1 Deltaproteobacteria bacterium
AACTCGCCGGCCGCTGCAATACGAGCCTTGGCTTCAGCGGTGTAGGGTGAATTGGGGTAGGATTTCAGCAGTTGCTTGAAAAAATTGATGGCCTTTGTTGCACCGGTAGTGTCCCGGTCAATACGATCGATTTGTTTGAAATTACTCATTCCCCTTTGAAAGAGAACATAGGGAATGCTTTCGTTGGTGGGATGGCGATTTGCAAACTCCTCATCTCGACTTCGTCGATTTTGTGATCAGCTCGACACCCCGAGATTCCAGCTCGGCCTGCGCCGATGCGAGCGATCGGCGCGGTGCACGGGATGCGAAGTAAAGCGCAGCCGGAAGCCGATTCAGCGAAGCGGTCGCCCGCGCAACGCAAGTCGGGGGGCGACGTCGGTCGTCCAAGGGGCGAGCCATTCGCGTCCCGTGTGCCGCGGCGATCGCGACTTGTGCGCTGGTTACAGCGCCCGGGTCGCGCCGTCTGGATCGTCGACGCGTCCGCGCACGAGGTAGGGCCGCTCGGTCTTCTGCTTGCCCTTCAGGCGGACCGGCTCGAGCGGGTCGCATTCGAAGGCGTGGCGCGCGCCGAGCCAGGTCGCCTCGCCGATCACGATCTGACCGGGCAGGGCCACCGACGATTCGAGCCGGCTCGCGATGTTCACGACGTCGCCGATCACCGTGTAGTCCTTGCGCTGTGGCGTGCCGATGTCGCCCACGACGACCGAGCCGGAGTTCACGCCGATCCGCATCTCGATCGGGCGCACGTCGCCGCGGGCAACGTTCAGCACCCCGATCGCCTCCTGCATTCGCAGTGCCGCCTCGACCGCCCGCGCCGCATGGTCGGCCATCGCGAGCGGCGCGCCGAAGAAGGCCATCATGCCGTCGCCGCTGAACTTGTCGAGGGTGCCTTCGAGAGCGAAGACCGCGCCCGTGAGGCGTTCGAAGATCTCGTTCAGGATCAGGATCACCTCGGACGGCGGCAGTCGCTCCGCGAGGTCGGTGAAGCCGGTCAGATCTGCGAACAGGACCGAGACGTCGCCCTCGTCGGCGACCATGCCGGAGGTCCCCGCGCCGGGCGCCTCGAGGATCCGCTCGACGACGGCGGGGGAGCTGTAGCGGGCGAGCCGGACGCGCTGTTCCTGCTCGCGGCGGATGTCGTCGCGCAGCGCCGCCTGCTCGACGGCGATCGCCGAGAGCAGCGCCAGGATCGAGAGCGCCTCGAGCTGCGGCATCTCGAAAGCCTGGCTCGCGGACTGGCGGTCGACGTAGAGGTAGCCGCTGACCTTTCCCTCGCGCAGCAGCGGCGCACACATCGCGCAGTGGATCTCCATCATGATCACGCTCTCGGCGCCGCCGAAGCGCTCGTCCATCGCGGTGTCCCGGATCAGGACCGCCTGCTGGTCGGCGATCGCGGCGCCGGTGATGTTGGTGCTGATCGTCATCGGGACGTCGGGCACGCCCTCGCGGTTGCGCATCGCCATCGGCTCGATCGAGCCGCTCTCGGGATCGAGCAGGCAGATGACGCCCCGCTCGACGGGGATGTTGTCGAAGACGAGCGCGAGGATGCGGTCCATCGTCTCGGGCAGCGTCGTGCACGAGAGCAGGCTCTCGGCGGCCTCCGAGACGAGCCGCATCAGCTCACCGGTGCCCTCGACGCTTCGCCCGCTTTCACTGTTGCCTTCGACGAGCGGACGTTTGTCGGCGAAGAAGGAAAGGTGCGCGCTGCGCTCGCCGCCCTGGAGCAGCTGATCGAGGTCCTGCAGGTCGAGGACTTCGGTGTGGCGGCCGGGGGCCTTCTTCTCGTCGAAGATGACGCGGGCTCGCGACGCCTGGGACTCGGCGCCGATCTCGACGAAGATCCGCAGCGAGCCGAGATCGATGCGGTCCCCGTGTCGCAGCACCTGCTCGTTCACGTGGAACGTGTTGACCCGCGAGCCGTTCTTGCTCCCGAGATCGCTGAGCACCCAGCCATCGTCTTCGCGGGCGACGCGGGCGTGCTGGCGCGAGATGCTCTCGTGGGGAAGGTGGAGGTCGCAGTCGGGCGCCCGGCCGATCACGATCGGGCGATCCCCGACCGTGAAGAGACGCTCTCGCCCCTCGTCCTGGACACGGAGGCGGCAGACGATGCGATCTCGGCGCTTCAATGGGTCTCGTTCCCCGACGGTCCGGCTCGCGTTCGCTGCCGGACCACCGCGATGGGTTTCGGGAAATCTATCGGCGAAGGGTCCATCCGTCTCAAGCGGGCCCCGCGCGGCGCTCGATCCCGGCCGGTAGCCTCGCGGTCCATGGCGATGATCCGCGTCGAAAATCCCGGGCCGCGTGACCGCAGGGCGCTCCTCGAGGTGCTGGCACTCGCGTTCCGCGACAACCCGATGAACTGCGCGATCCATGGTAAGAGGCCGGCGCGCCGTGTGCGGGCCAATCGAGCGGGCCTGCGTGCGCTGGTGCTCGATCTGCATCCCTGGACTCGAACGAGGGTGATTCACAACGAAGGGCGGATGGTGGGCGGCTTCATCGCCGTGCCGCCCGGCGGATTCCCGTTGCCGGGGGCCTCGCTCGCGCGTCAGCTCGGCTGCTTCTTCGGGCAGGGGGCTCGGGCGATGGACCAGTGGGGCTTCGTGACCGAGTCGCTGCGCCGCGAGCATCCCCAGGGTCCCCATTGGTATCTGGCGGCCTTCGGCGTCGCGCCTGCCGACCAGGGCCGCGGCTACGGGAGCAGGCTCCTCACGGCGCTCCACGAGCTCGTCGCCGCGGAGCCGTGCCCCATCTATCTCGAATCGGATCGGCCCGAGAGCGTCGCGTTCTACCGCGCCCGCGGCTTCGACATCCTGGGCGACCTGCGATTGCTCGACATGACGTGTTGGCGACTCGGCTGCGATGCCCTGCCGGCGAGCTCTGAGTCCGGGTTGCCATAGTAGTTTCGGTTGTTGTCTGGCGAGCACACAGATCTATGCAATCCTGTCGCCCGCCGCTCCGCGCTCGAAGAGAACCCCCAGCTGTCGAGGCGCGCAGGGCCGCCCGATCGGTAGTCGCGCCATGAGTACGCCTCTTTCGCCGACGACGAGCCACTCCATTATCCCCGTCAGTCCTGCCAGCCCCGCCAATTCCATCGCCGCCAGCGGCTCTGCTGCGGGGCTCTCCGCTTCCGCTTCTCCGTCCCCGGTACGCCCGAAGCTGCGGCCCGACGACGGCCGGCTAGCCCGCGGTCGGCGCAGCCGAGCACGCATTCGCGCCGCCGCGAAATCTCTCTTTACCGAGCGGGGCTTCGACGGCGCGACGCTGCGGGCAATCGGCGAGCGCGCGGGCATGGGCGCGAGCTCCATCTATCGCCACGTGCAGAGCAAGGAGGAGCTGCTGATCGACGAGCTCTTCGAATTGCAGGAGGAGGCGTGGACCCGCTTCCGGGCGACTGACGACCGAAATCGCCCGACGGCTGACCGGTTGCGCGATTTTCTCGATGTACAACACGAGCTTTTTATCGCCGACCGCGACCTCACGACGATCGCGCTGCGGGCCACGACCAAGACCGAGGCTCGGGTCGCGCGCCGCGTGCTCCAGCTCTACGACCGCACGATCGGACTCTTGATGGAGATCCTTCAGCGCGGCCGCATGAAGAACGATCTGGCGAAGGATGTCGACGTGCTCGAGGCCGCGCGCGTCCTGTTCCACGTTACCCACGGCGCCCGGATACCCTGGGCCAACGGCATGCTGAAGGACGAGGCGTGCCGCGCATCGATCCACCAGGCCGTCGACCTGATCTTCCGCGGCATCGCGGCGGACTCCCGCTGAGCCTCCTGGTGAGAACGCGACGGGGCGTGGGCGAGGAAGTGCAGACGTGAATCGGCGGCAATTCCTGTTCGCGGCGGCCTGCAGCGCTGCGGGCGTGGGGCTCTGGGCCTCGAAGCCGGCCCGCCGTGGGGAAGGGGGTCACCCGAGCTATTTCGCCCAGCTCGAGCGCTCGCTCCGGGACCATGGTCTCGCGCGCCCGACGATGCTCGTCGACCTCGACCGCTTCGACCGCAACATCGACACCCTGATGCGCGGACTCGGGGCCCGCCAGTTTCGGATCGTCGCCAAGAGCCTTCCGAGCCCGCGCCTGCTCGACTATGCGATGAAGCGCGCGGGCACCGGCCGCCTGATGTCGTTCCACCAACCGTTCCTGAACCACGTCGCGCGCGAGCTTCCGGCGACGGACGTCCTGCTCGGCAAGCCGATGCCGATCGTCGCCGCGGATCGTTTCTATCGCGCGCTGGCCCCCGGCCCTTTCGATCCCGGTCACCAGCTGCAGTGGCTGATCGATACGCCCGAGCGGTTGCGTCAATACCGGGAGCTCGCCGCCGGCCGCGACCTCCCGTTGCGGGTGAACGTCGAGATCGACGTCGGACTGCATCGGGGCGGGATCACCGAGCCAGCGGAGCTCGCTCGCCTGTTGGTGGCAATCGACGAGGATCCGCGCGTCGAATTTGCCGGGCTGATGGGTTACGACGCCCACGTCGCGAAGCTGGCCCCGTTCGCCGCCGAGCAGGCGCGGGAGTTCGAGCGCGTTCAGCTTCGCTACCGCGGATTCCTCGACGTGTTGAAGGCGCACCTCGGCGAGCCAGCGCTCGCTGGTCTGACCCTGAACGCGGCGGGCAGCCAGACCTATCGGTTGTGGAGCGCGGTCGAGGGCGTCGCAAACGAGCTGGCCGTGGGCTCGGGGCTGGTCAAGCCCCTCGACTTCGACATCCCGACGCTCGACGCCCATGTGCCTGCGATCTACATCGCGACGCCGGTGCTGAAGGCTTTCGATGCGCTGGAGATTCCCGGGCTTGGACCCCTCAACACGCTCTGGCGGCTCTGGGATAGCAACCGGGAGCGCAGCTTCTTCGTCTATGGCGGTTATTGGAAGGCGCGGCCCGTCTCGCCGCCGGGCCTGCTCGAGAACCCGGTCTTCGGCCACAGCTCGAATCAGGAGATGCTGAACGGCTCGCAATCGGTCGCGCTCGAGGTCGACGACTACGTCTTCTATCGGCCGACCCAGAGCGAGTCGGTGATGCTGCAGTTCGGCGATCTGGCGTTGGTGCGCGGCGGACAGATCGTCGATTTCTGGCCCGTCTTCGAGGAGCGGGCTTAGCAGGGCGCGCACAGTGTCGGACGGGTGTCGTGCCAGGTGACCCGATCGGGCCTCGCGGGACTCGGGTGTCGGACGGCACGCGTGGAGCTGCCGCTGGTCTCTGCGCCCGCTGTGCCGCGCGTGCGTCCTCTATCTCGCCCCACGAGGCCCGACCGG
>JANNQH010000135.1:0-6650 GCA_031400655.1 Deltaproteobacteria bacterium
GATGTAATGCGCCATCTCGGGCACCGGCACCCCCTCATCGCCACCCCAGTTCACGATCGTCGCGGGCACCGAGGCCGCCGCGAGCAGCCCCGGCGTCTGATCAAATATGTCGTCCTCGTGGATCGGGGAGGCCACGTGGCCGCGGCCCTCGGGCAGGACGTGGATCGGGATGTCCTTCGACACCATGTCGGCCACCATCGCCGGGAATCCTCCGTTGTCGCCGTAGGCCGCGTTCATGCGGGCGAGCACGGTGGGCAGGCCGAACTCCTGGGCGGCCGAGCTGGCGACCGCCTCCTGCGAAATCTTCGACACGCAGTAGGTCGGCGCATAAGGCTGTGGTGTCCCCCCGAGCGGATCGCTCTCGAGGACGGGCTTGCTGTAGTTCGCGGGCGCCGCGTAGACGCCGCAGGTCGACATCACGAGACAGGCCTTCGCCTTGCGGAAGCGCGACATCACGCGCCCCGTGCCCAGCGCGTTGATCCGGATCGACGCCTGGAAATCGAGGCCCGGCACGATCGCCGCCGCGAGGTGCAGCACGTAGTCGAAATCGGCCGGCGTCTTCGACCAGTCGGGATGCTCGAGATCGACGATCGCCGTCCGGATCCCCGCCGATTCGCAGCGCTCCCGGGATTTCCCGTCCGAGAAGCGCGCGATGCCCCAGACCTCGTTGCTCTGCGCCAGTCGCTCCGCGAGCGGAAAGGCAATCTGCCCGGCCGGGCCCGTCACCAGGATTCTTTTTCCTTCGAGCGCTGCCATCGCATTCTCCTCTGCTGCTTCGCATGGAAGCCGGGACGATCGCGCATCGCGACCCCCCGCGACAACCCGCCACCCCGCGCTTGCGGGCCACCTCCCGGGCGTGCCACGCTGCAATCGGCCGCTCGACCGAGCCCGGGTCGCGCGGCCTTCATCCAGCCATTGGCCGCTGCTCCGAGACCCAGGCCCCGCGCCCTTCGACAGCTTTCGACAGGAGCCCCGATGAGTCCCGCCGCCGACCGACCGAGCACGTCCCTTCCGGACGGCACCGACCTCCTCTCCTCCGCCGCCTACGCGCGCAGCGGCTATCCCTGGGCGCGCTGGGATGCGCTTCGCCGGGATGCGCCGATCAGCCGCCTCCAGTTCGCCGGCCGACCCTATTGGGCGATCACGCGCCACGCCGACATCACGGCGATCGGCCGCCAACCCGAGCTCTTCCTGAACGGCCCGAAACTCGTCCTGACCGAGCGGGTCGACGAGGACTTCGCGAACCGCCCCAAGTCGTTGATCGAGATGGACAATCCACTCCACCGCCAGCACCGCCGCCTGATCAGCAACCGCTTCACGCCGCGCGCCCTCAAGGCGATCCACCACGACATCGATCGCATCGCCCGTGAGATCGTCGAAAAACTCCTTGCGCGCGGCGACGACAACATCGTCGAGTTCGTCGAGCACGTCTCGGCGCCGCTTCCGATCGCGGTGATCGCGTGGCTGTTAGGTGTTCCCGAGTCTGACTGGAACCTGATCTTCGACTGGACGAATCGGATCATCGGCGGCGACGACCCCGAATACCAGCCGATCGGCACGACGCGCCAGGCAGACGGCATGTCCGCCATGACCGAGCTCTTCAGCTACTTCGCGAAGCTCGTCGAGGAACGCCGCCGCAATCCGAAGGACGACCTGATCTCGCTCTTCACCCAGGCCGAGGTCGACGGCAGGCCTCTCGACATGATGGAGATCCTCGCCTGGTGCCAGATCATCACCGTCGCCGGCAATGAGACGACGCGCAATGCGACGAGCGGCGGCCTGCTCGCCTTCATCGAGCACCCCGAGCAGCTGCGAAAGCTGCAGGCCGATCCGAGCCTGATGCGCCCTGCGATCGAGGAGGTCGTGCGCTGGACCAGCCCGATCATCCATTTCGGGCGGACGGCCGCGCAGGACACGGTCGTCTCCGGCGTCGAGATCAAGGCGGGCGACGAGCTCGCCCTCTTCTACCCGTCGGGCAATCGCGACGAGGCGGTCTTCGCGGATCCGTACAACTTCCGCATCGACCGCAATCCGAACCCCCACGTCGGCTTCGGCGTCGGCGAGCATTTCTGTGCCGGCGCCCACCTCGCGCGACTCGAGCTCGAGATGGCCTTCAAATACCTGCTGCCGCGGATCGAGGAGATCGAGCTCGCCGGCCCCGTCGACCGGCTGCATTCGAATCTCGTGGGCGGCATAAAACGACTCCCGATCCGCTACAAGCTCAGGGCGGCGTAGGGGCGCGATCGGGGTTGCGGACGCTCAGCACGGGGCACGGCGCGTGCTGCACGACGCGCTGCGCCGTGCGACCCATCAGCAGATTCAGGAGCGTCGAATGGCCGTGGGTTCCGAGCGCGATGAGCGAAGCCTTTTCGCTCTTCGCGAGCTCGCAGACCTCATGGACCGGCTTCCCCGCCACGATCCGACACACGACCTCGAAGCCCGCGCTCCGCAGGCGCCCGGCCTCCGCTTCGAGCAAACCCTCGAGCTCGCCACGCCGTGCCTCGAGGTTCGCCTGGATGGGGACCGTTTCCTCACCATAGGGTTCGAAATAGCGCGTCAGCTCGTCGACATAGACCAGGACGATGCGCGCTCGTTCCCGTCCGGCGCCCGCGACTGGACCCGCCTCGCCCGACAGCGCGGCTGGGAAGAGCCGAGCCAGCTCGTCGACCGCATGAGCGGCCCCCGGCGAAAGATCGCTCGGCACGATGATCGTCCCGAGCCGCGCCTCGGGTCCAGCATCGCGCGGGTGCACGGTGAGAACGGGAATCGGCGAGCAGCGCACGATGTATTCCGCCGTGCTGCCGTACAAGAGATGCGGGAGTCCACTTCGGCCGTGGGTCCCGACGACGATCAGGTCGGCGTCGGCGGAGCGCGCGAGCTCGACCGATTCCCGGCCCGGTCCGCCGGCCACGACGCGAGATTCGACCACGAGACCGCCAAGGGCACGGGAGGCGAGCAGCCGCTCGAGCCGCTCGCTCGCCGCGGCGCGCAGGATCCTCTCGGTATCGTCCGGGATCGAGAGCGGTGGGTGGATCGTTGCGGGCCACGGCTCGACGACGTGGCCGACGAAGAGAGCCGCCCCATGGCGCCGGGCCAGGGACTCGGCATGGGCGAGCGCGAGCTCCGCGGTGGGCGAGAAGTCGGTCGCACAGAAAACGGTACGCACAGATCGGACCCGATCGGATGCCATTAGGAACCTCCGCAATCCCCGAGCTTTGCACCGTCCGTGCCAGACGCAAAACAGCGGCTGCGGCCTTCGCCGAGTCGAACGACTAGACGGAACGCCCCTGGTCGTTCGCTTCGGCGCCCGGCAGGGTGAGCGTGAAGCGTGTTCCCTTTCCGACCTCGCTCTGGACGCGCAGGGTTCCCCCGTGCTCGCGAATGATCCGCTGACTCACGAGCAGCCCGAGACCCGTCCCCTTGCCCCGCTCCTTCGTGGTGTAGAAGGCATCGAAGATCCGATCGAGCTCGCGCGGTGCGATGCCGACCCCCGTGTCTTCGATCGAGATCTCGACGAGCTCGGGGTCCTGGCGCTCGATTCGAACGGAGAGGGTCCCGCCGGTCGGCATCGCGTCCGCCGCATTCACGATCAGATTGAGGAAAACCTGCTCGAGGCGATCGCGATCGGCAACGACGGTCGGCCGCACGACGTAGTCCCGTTCGACGACGATGCCTCGCCCCTTCAGCTTCTCGCGGAAGAAATCGACGCTGTGGTCCAGCACGTCTGCGACGTCGATCTTTTCGGGCTCGGCGCGCCGCGGCCGCGCGATGTTGAGGAGCGTCTGCAGCAGGTCCGTCACCCGCCGCACCTGGTCGACGATACGGCGTGCCCGATCACGACTCTTGTCGTCGGGCGCGGACCTCTCGAGGAGCTCCGCATAACCCAGGATCGTCGTCATCGGCGTGCCGACGTCGTGGGCGATGCCGGCGGTGATCGTCGAGAGGGCGGCGAGCTGCTCGGCCTGGCGGGCGCGCTCCTCGGCTTCCCGCAACATACCGAGATCCCGCACGATGCCCGTGAACACACGCTTGCCGCCCACGCTGGCGTCGGCCACGGCGAGATACTGCGGAAACACGCTGCCATCCTTGCGCCGGCCGCGGACCTCGCGACCGATCCCGATGATCCGGCGCTCGCCCGTGCGCAGGTAGTGCTCGACATAGCCGGCGTGCTCGTCGCGAAAAGGCTGCGGCATCAGCAGCTTCACGTTCTTCCCGAGCAGCTCGTGGGCCTCGTATCCGAAGATCCGGAGCGCCGCGGGATTCAGCTCGAGGATCGTTCCGGCGGCGTCGATCGCGATGATGCCGTCGACCGCGGCGTCGACGATCGCGCGCAGCCGGTCGCGCTCTTCGCGAATGACCTGGGCCGCCTCCGCCGCCGGTCGTTTCCGGGTCTTCGGTCCCGGCCCCACCGCCTTCGATCGCTCCCGTGCCGCCATCCCCATCTCCGCGCCCGACCGGCGTCCCGCCTCATTCGCGAAGTGCGCACTCGCCCTCGCCGAGCAAACGAATAGCGCGGTGCGTTGCCAGCCCAGCATCCCCGAGCCGTCGACCCGAGATCGAGGCATTAATGCACAATCAGTGTCTTTTCGTCACAGTACCTCGTACATGCCCTGCACCCGGATGCCTCGGGAGGCCGCCGGGACGTGATTCATCCCTGGCACGACGAGTGCACTTCCGAGGGGCAATCCACGAGCCCGCGGCCCGCAAGGATCGCCCGCGGCGAGCGAGAGAGAACGGCCGATGAACGCCCAGCAACGTGCCCACCCGCGACGCGTCCTCGTCGTCGACGACGATCCGTCGATCCTCGCCATGACCGAGGACCTGCTCACTGAAGCGGGCTTCGAGGTCGGCAAGTGCAGCTCGGCCAAGGAAGCCCTCGAACGCGTCCGGGAACACGACTGGGAAGTCGTCCTCTCCGATCTCCAGATGCCGGGAAGCGACGGGCTCGAACTGCTGGCCGCCGTGCGCGAACACAGCCCGGATACGCCCGTCATCATCATGACGGCCTTCGGCACGATCCAGGCCGCCGTGGACGCCATGCGCGCAGGGGCCCTCGATTTCGTGACCAAGCCCTTCCGCGCGGGCGAGCTGCTCGTCTCCCTCGAGCGAGCTTTTGAACGCCGCGCCCTCGAGCAGGAGAACCGGGAGCTGCGCCGCGCCGTCGCGCGCACGAGCGCGTTCGGCGAGCTCGTCGGCAAGAGCCCCGCGATGAACGAGATCTACGCATTGATCCGCAAGATCGGCGCGAGTCGCAGCCACGTTCTCATCACCGGCGAGTCCGGCACCGGTAAGGAAGTCGTTGCGCGCACGATCCATTTCAGTGGCGCTCGTGGCGACAAGCCCTTCGTCCCGATCAACTGCACGGCGATGCCGGAAGGGCTGCTCGAGAGCGAGCTCTTCGGCCACGTCCGCGGCGCCGTCACCGGCGCCCACCGCAACAAGAAGGGCCTCTTCGAAGCGGCCGCCGGGGGCACCCACTTCCTCGACGAGATCGGAGACATGCCGATCAGCCTCCAGGGCAAGCTGCTGCGCGTGCTGCAGGACAAGGAAGTACGGCCGGTCGGCGGGACCCAGAGCCAGAAGATCGACGTGCGGATCATCGCCGCCACCCACCAGGACATGCACCGCGCGATCCAGGAAGGCCGCTTCCGGCAGGATCTCTACTACCGCTTGAACGTGATCCCGGTCCGGATCCCGCCGCTGCGCGAACGGGCCGAGGACATCCCGGTTCTGGCGGAGGCCTTCCTGCGCAAGCACGCGAACGACGAACGCGCGCATTTCAGCAACGGCGCCACTCGCAAGCTCATGCAGGGCCATTGGCCCGGCAATGCCCGTGAGCTCGAGAACTGCATCGAGCGCGCGCTCGCCTTGACCGATGGCCCGGAAATCCAGGCGAGCGACATCCTGATTCCGAGCGACGTGGGCAACGAAACCACCGACCTGCGCGAGCTGCTGCTGCGGCTCGCCGTCGAGCGGCGGATGTCGCTGCGCGAGCTGACCGACGCCTACATCGAGGCGGCGCTCGAGACGGCCGGCGGGCGCAAGTCGGAGGCGGCGCGGCTGCTCGGCATGAATCGCCGCACGCTCTACCGCCGCGAAGACCGGCAGGACGGCGCGGACCCCGATGGCAACTAGGGCGACTGAGCCCGTCGCGCCGATCACAGCCTCTCAGGCGCGGGGCCCATCCGGAGCCACGAGCACGGAACATTTCACGTGTCGGATCACGCGCTCGGTGACGCTCCCACAACGCGCGGGACCCGTCTCGGCGCGCTCGCGCAGGCCCAGCACGACGAGGTCGGCGTGGGAGCGCGCCGCGTGCTTCACGATCTCGATCGACGGCGCACCGTAGGTGAGATCCGCGACCGCCCGCACACCCGCCGCCGCCGTCCGGGACAGGATCGAGCGTAGCGACTCGAGCGCGTTTGTGCGCTGGTGGCCGGAGCGGCTCGCGCTGTCCCGCGGACGCTTGTAAAGGCGCTCCTCGTCGCGCTCCTGGATCGCGTGCAGGACTTCCACGTCGGCCTCGAGACGCCGCGCCCAGAGAATCGCGAGCTGCAGTGCGTGTTCCGAAGCCGGCGAGAAATCGGTCGCCAGCAAGATCCGACGAATGCGAACGCCCGCGTCGCGTTCATCCCCTTTCACGAGCAGGA
>JANNQH010000136.1:0-6821 GCA_031400655.1 Deltaproteobacteria bacterium
AGTTGCCGGCGGCGAGCACGAGGCCGGCGATGCGGTTCACAGCCGCTTGCGCAGACACGCGGTCAGCTCTGCTGCGATCGACAGCGCGATCTCGGCGGGGCTGCCGGCGCCGATGTCGAGGCCGACGGGGCCGTGGATGCGGGCGATTGCATTGGCGTCGAAGCCGGCTTCGGCGAGGCGGGTGCGGCGTTTGGCCTGGGTGCGCTGGCTGCCGAGGGCGCCGATGTAGAAGCAGTTCGAGCGGAGCGCGCTGTGGAGCGCGGGGTCGTCAAGCTTCGGGTCGTGGCTGAGTGTCACGACGGCGCTGCGGGCATCGAGGGCGAATGCGTCGAGCGCTTGGTCGGGCCAGGCGTGGGAGATCTCGACGCCGGGAAAGCGCGCCTGCGTCAGGAAGCCGCGGCGCGGATCAATCACGAGGACGGCGTGGCCGAGGTCGCGGGCAAGCGCGCAGAGGCTCTGGGCGATGTGGACGGCGCCGATGATCGCCAGACGCGGCGAGGGATTGAAGGGCTGGACGAACACGGGGCCGCGAGCGGTCTCGACGAGCTCGCCCTCGTCATTAGCAAACGCGCTCGCGACGGCCGCCGCGAGAGCCGATGCGGTACCGACGGCGATGTCCCCGCCCGCGTCACCAGCCGCCGACGCCTCGATCGCCCCGAATTCGTCGACGCTCGAAACAAGCCGCTCCTCGCCGGTGTCGAGCCACACGAGCCGGACGATCGCCCGCCGCGCCGCCTTCGCCGCGAGAATCGCTTCGAGGTTCTCCTGCTTCATGCTTCGACGCGCTCGACGAAGATCCGAACGCGTCCGCCACAGGCGAGTCCGACCGACCAGGCGGTCTCGTCGGCGATCCCGAACTCGAGGGTCTCGGGCCGTCCCGTCTCGATCACCGCCGCCGCCCGCTCGATCACCGCCCCCTCGACACAGCCCCCCGAGACCGACCCTTCGAAGTGTCCCTGCTCGTTGATCGAGAGCTGGCTCCCGGGCGGACACGGCGATGAGCCCCAGGTTTCGACGACCGTCGCGAGGGCGACCCGCTGACCGCCCGCCCGCCAACGCGCCGCGAACCCGAGCGGATCCGCCTCGTGGTCGCCGTTCTCCGATCGCTCGCTGCGAAGGCCTCTTCCACTCTTCAACACGTCGATTTCCTCGCCTTGACGAGCGTCCGCTGCGCGCGCCGCTCAGAGGGAACGCTCTTCCCCAAAAAACGCCAACAGCTCCGCGAGCAGCGCCTCGGGTTCTTCTTCCGCCACCCAGTGCGCACAGCGCGGCATGGAGCGTCCGCGCACGTCCTTCGCGATCTTGCGCGCCGAGCTGACCGTGCGCTCGCCGAAGCTCATCTCCCCGCCCAACGCGAGCACCGGCATCTCGAGCAGCTTCTTCGCGTTCTCGATGTTGTGCTTCAGGTCGGTCCAGATGGCGCCGTAGTGGGCCATGCTCGCGCGCAGTGCACCGGGGGCCGAGAAGGCGGCGATGTACTCGTCGATGTCCGCGTGACTGAAGGCGCCGGGGTTGTAGCACTTGCGGTAGAAGTGGGTGAGGTAGACGCGCTCGCGGCCGGCGACGAGGGCGACGGCGATGTCGGGCTCGGCGTGGAACGAGAGATGGAAGAGCCGCGTGAAGTACTCGGCGGCGGTCGCGCGATCGATTGTGATCTCGACGTCGAGGATGACGAGGCGTCGCACGTCGTCGGGATGGGCGCAGGCGTAGGCGTAGGCCGCGGGGCCACCGAGATCGTGGCCGACGAGATAGATCTTTTCGAAGCCGAGGCCGCGCACGAGCTGGTAGATGTCTTCGGCGACGGTGCGCTTGTCGTAACCGTCGATCGGCTTGCTGGATTCGCCGAAGCCCCGCAGATCGGGGGCGATGACCGTGTAGTGTCGCGCGAGCTCGGGGATGATCTTGCGCCACATGTACCAGGTCTGTGGAAAGCCGTGGAGCAGCACGACGGGATCGCCCTGCCCGGCGCGCACATAATGAATGCGGACGCCGTTGGCGAGGGCGGCGTGGTGCTCGAGCTGGATCGTCATGGGATAGGGCGCCTCTCGTCTACGGATTCGCGATCGATGCTAGCCCCGATCCGTCATTAGATCCGGTGTTTCAAGGATAGTCGGCGTTGGATCATGCGGCGATGGCGTCGAGAACGCCTTGGATCCTCTCGCGGGTCGAGGGGGCCGCCGCGATGCGCAGCTCGGGTCGTCCTTGAGGCCGTGCGATACGTCCGGGCAGATGGATCAGCAGGAAGCGAAGCGTCCGCAGCGAGAGGAAGCTGTAGCGATAGGTCCGCTTGCGAGAGTTCTGTCGCGGCGTGGCGAGCCCCGCCTTGAGCTGGAAGTCCTGGACCAGGTTGTGCGTCAAGGCCGACAGCAGCTGCCATGTGCTGTTGGCGTCCCAGTCGTTCGTCACGACCGATCCGAAGGCGAAGTTCTGCTTCAGCTCGCCCAGCGTTTTCTCATGCGCACCGCGACCCGCCATGAACTGCCAGACCGTCGCCTCGCTGTCCTTCTTGTTCGTCACGACCATCGAGTACTCGAAGTACCCGTCGTCGGGCTGGAAGAGCTCGAGCTGGAAGTGCTTGGCCGGCTTGCCCGAGATGCGCTTGCGGTACACGATGACCCGCTCGGTCCGCTTCCACGGCTTCAGCCGAAGTCGGAGCGAGAAGCCGTCGACCGTCGCGTGGACCTTCGCCCAGCTCTTTCGCTCCCGGATCCGGTCCCGCACATCGAGCCACTTCCACATCGGCATCTTCATCGCGTAATCGACGCCGGAGGCCTCCAGAAGCTCGAGAACGGGCGCTTGGCAGAAGGCGCCATCCAGCCGAACCTCGATCGGAACGTTCCCGAGTCGCGCTCGCACCGCGTCGATCAGGAAGCGCAGCCGATCGACGGCGCCCTCCGAGTCGTGGACTCGCCCCGAGCGGTTCATCACGTCGAGGATCTGACCCGTCTGCGCCAGATGGGCTGTCAGCGGGTAGTAGGACGGATCCTTCGGATGATGGGGGTTGAAGCCCCGCTCGGCCCCGTCCACGCAAGTCCCGGTGCGAACCACCGTCCCGTCGAGGTCGAGCGTCACGCGCCGCAGCTTCGCATGCGTCCAGGTCGAGAAGGCGACGTCGCGGAGCAGCTCTCGCAGCCGATCCCGATAGCCCTCGCTGATGTCCTTCAACCAGCGCGACAGGGTTCGCTCCGTCGGCAACCGATCGAATCGCGCGAACCGCAAGAAGACCGGATCGATCGCCAGCTCCCGCAGATGCGTCAGGCGACTCCCCCCCACCAGAAGCATGCCGATCACGGCCAGGGTCATGCGGAACGAGCCGTAGTCCGTATCGAAGGCTCGCTCGGCAAAGACCTTTCGGATCTTTCCAGCCCAGCCCGCCGACTGCAGGAAGTCCCCGACCACCGAGAGACCGGCATGCGCGCTCTGCGCCTCGTTCGTAAAACGGATCGGCAATGCACCCTTGACACGAGCCCGAAGAAGTCGTTTTCTCAGTCTCACTGAAGTGGCCTTGTTGGTTGCGGGTGGAGAAGCGTCGTAACTGCTTCATTCCACAACCACAGGGCTATTTCAATATCAGAGACCCGATTTGTTATGACGGATCGGGGCTAGCTCGCGGGTCGGGGCCGCGGCATCAGCGGCGTGAGCCGGACTCGCGCGCGCGATCGCCCGCCAGCGCGAGGATGCGCTCGATTCGCCGCTCGAGCTCTTCGCGCGTCTCGGCCACCACCGTCACGTGTCCGAGCTTGCGGCCCGCGCGCGGCTCTTTGCCGTAGTCGTGGACGCTGATCCCGGGCTCGTCTGCGAGGGCCGAGAGGTCGGGCAGCGAGCCGACCAGGTTCAGCATCGCGGCGTACCCGCGGACCGTCGTATCTCCGAGCGGGAGCCCGGTCACCGCGCGAATGTGGTTCTCGAACTGACTCGTCGCGGCGCCTTCGATCGTCCAGTGGAAGGAGTTGTGGACACGACAGGCCATCTCGTTCGCGAGCCAGCGATCCGAGAGCGCGAAGAGTTCGACGACGAGGACACCGACGTAGTCGAGCTTCACGAGGATCGCCTCGAGACCGCGCTCGGCCTCGGCGAGCAGCCCTTCCGGAACGTTCGCCGCCGGCGCGCGGGAGATGTGGAGAATGCCGTCGACGTGGTGATTCTCGCTGGGGGGCCAGAAGCGGATCTCGCCGTCCCGCCCGCGCACCGCCGCCAGCGAGAGCTCGCGCTCGAAGGGCACGAAGCCCTCGAGGATCAGCGCCTCGCCGCCGAGCGTCGCCCACGCGGCATCGAGCCCGCCGGCCGCGCGCACGACGACCTGCCCCTTTCCGTCGTAGCCGAAGCGGCGCGTCTTGAGGACGACGGGCAGCCCGACGTCGGCGACGGCACGCTCGAGCTCGACGCGCGAGCCGACCTCGGCGAAGAGCGCGGGCTCGATCCCGAGCTCGCGAAAGAAGCGCTTCTCGAGCAGGCGATCGCCGGACACTACGAGGGCCTCGGGCGCCGGGCGGACCGGGACTCGGCCGATAAGTCGCGCCACCGCCTCGCTCGGCACGTTCTCGAACTCGTAGGTCACGACATCGCAGGCGGCGAGCTCCGCCTGGGCCACCGGATCGAGCCAGTCCCGGGCGAGATGCCGGGTCACATGACCGGCGACCGCATCTTCGGCGGGATCCAGCACGAGCGTCTCGACGCCGAGACCGCGGGCGGCCTGCGCGAGCATCAGACCCAGCTGACCTCCGCCGAGAATCCCCACCTTCATCGTGCGCCCGTCTCGTCCGTTATTTCGCGGCGCGGCCGCGGCGAGTCGGCGCAGCGCGGCCGGCCTTTCGCTTCGCCGCCGAGCCGCCCTTTTTCCCGACGGCCCTCGTCTTCTCGATCGGCTCCTCGCGAGACGGGTCCGGATCCGCGAGGACCTCCGCCGTCTGGCGCGCCCGCCAGGCATCGAGCCGCCTGGCGAGCGCCGAGTCCGTCGTCGCCAACATCGCCGCGCTGAACAACGCCGCGTTCACCGCCCCGGCGCGCCCGATCGCAAACGTCGCGACCGGAATGCCCGCTGGCATCTGCACGATCGAATACAATGAGTCGACGCCCGACAGCGCCTTGCTCTCGACCGGCACGCCGAGCACGGGCAGCCGGGTCTTCGCCGCCAGCATGCCCGGCAGATGCGCCGCCCCCCCGGCCCCCGCGATGATTGCGCGCAGGCCCCGGCCGGCGGCGGTCTCGGCGTACTCGAAGAGCAGATCGGGGGTTCGGTGGGCCGAGACGACGCGGGTCTCGAAGCGAACGCCGAGGGCCTCGAGAGCCGTGGCCGCGTGCACGAGCGTCGGCCAGTCGGAGCGCGAGCCCATCACGATGCCGACCAGAACCGGATTCGACTTCGCCATGCGTAGGTCTCTTGTCTTTCCCTGCTGCCAGCGCCCTACGCGCGGGAAGTCCGGGACGAGCGGGTTATAGCAGGACCCGTTTGCGCGGAACAATCGCGGGCGGTCTCGCGCTGAACCCCTTGCCGCTTGCGCCGTCGCGGCCTTCCCGTACGGTTCCCCTCCCAACCCAAGACAACCCCAGATGGAGACCCAATCATGAGCCTCTCGACCCAGGATACGCTCGACATCCTCCAGCTCTATTCCCGCTACAACACCGCGATCGACACGGGCGACAGCAAGACCTTCGCGCACTGCTTCGTCGCCGACGGCAAGTTCGACGCGGGCATCCAGGTGCTCGACGGCCACGAGGCGATCGCCGCCTTCGCCGCCGGGACCCACAAGGCCCTCCCGGGCATGCGCCACAACGCGACCAACATCGTGATCGACGGACTGGGCGAGCGCGCGACGGGCTCGGCCTTCCTGATCGGCTACGACACGATCGGCGGCTACAAGGTCATCGTGACCGGCCGCTATATGGACGACCTCACGAAGACGGGTCAGGGCTGGAAGTTCAGCAAGCGCATCTTCGCTCCGGACAAGCCCGAGTGAGTGAAGGGCCCGCGCCGGAGAGGCGCGAGAGCACTGCATGAACCTGCTCGCGCCGTATCGCGTGCTCGACCTCACGGACGAGCGCGGCCAGCTCGCGGGCATGATCCTCGCCGATCTCGGGGCGGACGTGGTCCGGATCGAGTCGTCGGCGGGGAGCGCCGCCCGCAATGCGGCGCCGCTGCTCGACTCGGGGCCCGCCAGCGAGAGGAGCCTCTGCTTCGCGGCCTACGACCGCAACAAGCGTTCGGTCGTCCTCGACTTCGAGAAGCCGTGCGACCGCGACCGACTGCTCGAGCTGGTGGCGGGCGCGGATCTCGTGTTCGACTCGGGGCCGCCTGCGCTGCTCGACCAGGCGGGGCTCGACTTCGCACGGCTTCGCGAGGTGAACCCGCTGCTCGTCCAGGTTCGGATCTCGGCCTTCGGCCAGGACGGACCCGCGGCGGCCTGGCCCGCCAGCGATCTCACGCTCTCGGCGTTAGGCGGTCCGATGTCGGTCCAGGGCGACGCCGACCGAGCGCCGGTTCGCCTCTCCGTTCGCCAGGCCTGGCGCCACGCGGGCGCCGAGGCGGCGGTGGCGGCGCTGATCGGCCACGCGCGCATGCGGACGACGGGCGAGGCGGTCTTCGTCGACGTCTCGGCCCAATCGGCCATGACCTGGACGATGCTGAATGCAATGACGGCCCACGCGATCCAGGGCGCGGACCTCGAGCGCGACGGCGCGAGCCTCGACATCGGCCCGACGAAATTCCACCTCGTCCACGAATGCCGCGACGGCTACGTCGTCACGCTCTGCGGCGGCCGCCTGACCACGGCGATCCTGCCCTGGCTGCTCGAGTCGGGCGTCATCGATCACGCCTGGCTCGC
>JANNQH010000137.1:0-1830 GCA_031400655.1 Deltaproteobacteria bacterium
AGCGCTGACCGTCGAAGAAGGACGAGTCCCACTGGCGGGCCGCCGCCTCGAGGCCGTGCTTCGTCGGCACCCCCACTGGATCGTCGAAGCGGACATTCGGATCGAAGAGCGCGATCCAGCCGTCCCGGTCCGGCTTGTTCCAGCACTCGAGGTGGCGCTCGAAAGCGCGGCGCAGGTCGTCACGAGTGGGGGGCATCAGCCGGCTCCTTCGTTATCAGCATTCGATTCGCCTCGCAGGCGCCCACGGCGGGCCGCCGACCCGCTGCGCGAGTCATTTCCCCGCAGCGGCGGATGCGAGCTTCGGTGCGGGCTCGGGATCGATCACGAACGCGGGAATCCCGGCGAGCCGGAATGCGGTCGAGATCGCCGTGCAGGCCCCGGTCCCCGGATTCGGATACGCATCGGCCTGCCGGCTCACCGCACCGTACATCCCCGGGCAGCGGAAGCCCACCGTGAAGGCTCCGAGCCGGGAAGCCTGGCGCGCATAGATGTCGTAGAACTGCTCGACGTCCCAGTAGCCGCCGACAAGCCCCCGGATCGTTCCATCGGCCTGGATCTCGAGGCGAACCTTCGCATCGCGCAGCGCGTACTCGGCCTCCAGGAACTGCCCCTTGAAGTCGAGGTGCAAATCGAAGGGACCGGCCTCGACGACCGACTTCACGATGTGTGCCTTCGTGACGTTCCAATGACGCGAATCGCTCGTGATCGACAGACTCGCGCGATCCATCATTGCACCCTGGGCGTCGACGGGTACCGGATCAGGGCTCGAGAAGATCCCGAGCTCCACCTCGTCGTCGTTCTCGAGGTCGTCAACGCCCGACAGGCGGACGAGAATCGTGCGCTGACCCTCGCGAATGTTGGCGACGGCGAACTCGTCGATCGTATTGCCCCGCGCATAGCCCTTGATACAACCGAGCACGCTCCAGAGCTGGTTGTCGACGCCCGTCTCGCCACCCGCGCCGGCGAAATCTTCGTGGCGACACGCGTTCGCGCCCGGCGCCGCTCGGGTCGAGGCCACGCCGTCGAGGTCGAAGCCGGGGACGACCGTGAGGCCCTGGGCGAGATGATGCGGCTCCGCCGGGAATCCGGCCGGCTCCTTGCACATGTCGACGGGCGCCGTCTTGCGGTCGGCGAGGATGTAGGTGAAGCCGGGCGGAACCGCGGCGGCCGCCTTCGGATCGCGCTTGGCGAGCTCTTGCGCGTACAGATCGCGCTCGTCGATATTGAGGCCCTCGGGACAAGCATTCGCTGGGAGTTCAGGTTGGTCGAAGCTGAAATCGACGAGAACAAAGCCGAGGGTCTGCCCACCGCTCGCCGTCGAGACGCGCGCGACCGAATTCTCCGGCGCCGACGCCGACGCGCTCACCCCCGCCTCCCTGTCCCCTGAGCAGGCGAGCGCCAACAGCACCGATCCGACCTGAGCCATCGCCCGTGCTGAACGCCTCATGCAAAAAGCTCCCCGACCGGTTTGTTTGTCTCCATCGCTCCCCTCCCCCAGCGCTCGACCGGAATCCCCATGAGCTGCTGCATCGTCAGCCCAATCCGCGTCGCGGGGTCGCTCGACCCTGTAATGTGTCGACCCGTTGCGACCCGGCCGCCGGCGCGGCCCGCCGTCATGATCGGGAGACCCGTCACGTCGTGGGCCTTCGCGAAGGATGTCTCCGAGTGGGCCATCACGAGGCAGTGGTCGAGAAGCGTGCCGTCGCCCTCGCCGATGGCGGCAAGCTTTTCAACGAAGCCCGCCCACGCCTCCATGCTGCGGTCGACGAAGAAGGTCGCCTCGGGCTGATACCCGAGCTTGGGATCGACGAGCTCCTCGTGAGTAAGCTG
>JANNQH010000138.1:0-20854 GCA_031400655.1 Deltaproteobacteria bacterium
AAGTCGGAAGATCGGCGCTCCCCCGCCCGGGCGCAATGCTCGAGGACTCCGTCAGACCAGCAGCTTCGTCGCGAGCTGGAGGGTCAGGGTGAACCCGCACACGTCCGTCAGGGTGGTGAGGATCGGGCCCGAGGCGAGCGCCGGATCCCAGCCCATGCGCTTGATCAGGAGCGGGGTCGTTCCGCCGATCGAGACGGCGATCAGCGTATTGACCGCCAGGGCCCCCCCGACGACCGCGCCGAGTGCCGGGCTTCCCTGCCAGAGATAGGCCAGCAGCGCGAGCAGGCTTCCCAGCGCCAACCCGTTCAGGATGCCCACGTAGGCCTCCTTCCGAAGCACATGGGCGATCTCGCTCGGCCGCACGACCCCCAGCGAGAGCTCGCGCAGGCTCACCGCCACCGCCTGATTCCCCGAATTCCCGCTCATGTCCGAGATGATCGGCAGGAAGACGGCCAGCGCGATCGCCGCATGGATCGTCTCCTGATAGGCGGCGATGACGCTCGCCCCGAGGAGATTGAGGACGATATTGACCGAGAGCCAGGCAAGGCGTCTCTTCGAGCGCTCGAAGGGCGGCATCGAGCGCAGCTCCTCGCCGCTCGCGATGCCGAGGGATTTCATGTGATCCGCCTCGGCTACGTCGATCGCCGCGTCGTCGATCGCCGTCCGTTCGACGACACCGACGAGCAGCCCGTCCCGATCGACGACGGGTGCCCCCAGGAATCCCTGCTTGCGAAACACCTGTCCCAGCGTGTCGAGCGGATCGTCGACCCGGAACACCACCGGCTCGCGCACCATCAGATCGGCGAGCCGCGCATCCCCCCGCGCGAGCAGGAGCGCCCGCAGCGGGACGACCCCCTCGAGGCGTCCCTGTTGGTCGACCGCATAGAGATATTGGATCGCATAACCCGCGTAGGCGTCGGCCGAACCCCGGATCTGATCGATCGCCGACGACACCGTCTGGCCGCTCGCGAGCGACACGTACTCCGTACGCATCAGGCCGCCCGCGGTATCCGCGTCATGAGCGAGGAGGGCGCGTACCTCGCGGGCCGTGTCGACCTCGGAGACGTCGAGGATCGCCTGGCGATCGTCCTCGAAGACCTCGCCCAGGACATCGGCCCGGTCGTCGCTCGAGAGCTCCTCGAGGATCTCCGCCGCTGCGCGCGGTTCGACCTCCTCGATCGCGGCGGCAGCCTGACTCAGCGGCAGGATCTCGATCAGGCCGGCGGCGGCCTCGGAGCCGAGGATATCGAGGAGGCGAGCGAGGTCCTGGCTCGGGAGCCGCGAAGCGGCGTGGGTCCGGTCGCTTTCCGAGAACGACTCGAAGAGCGCGCGGACGCCGGCCTCGTCGTCTTTTTCGAGCAGATCGGAGAGCTGGGTCTGGGCGAGCTCGGCCACGCGGCGGGTACCTCGGTGACAAGGTCGTCAACCAGAGCCGCGCGCTTGAGTATCAGATCGGGTGGGGGTTGTCGCGGGGAACGAGGCTTCGATGGGGGCAATCCGGTGAGGAGAAGGAGGATTGGCAATGCCCTCCTCACTCCCCCTCGAATCGGCCCGGCGATGACGCGAAAGGGCGGACCCGCGCTCGCGACTCGTTTTTTACTTCGTCTCGGCCGCCGCGTCTTTCCCCTTGGCGGCGTCGTTCGCGCCGTGCGCATGACCGGCGCCTTGCTTCTGAGTCCCCATCGAGCAGCCGCCCTCGCCGTGCATGCCGTCGCAGGACTTCTTCATCTCGGCGCGGCATTCCTTCATCGGGCGGGTCGAGCGCAGGCATTCCGCCATCTTCTGGTGGGAATCCGCCATCTCCGCGCGGGCCTCGGGGCTGGGCTCGGCCTTCGCACTCTTGCCCGATTTCTCGTGGTGATCCGCGAAAGCAGGTGAGGCGAGGGCGATCAGGGACACGGCCAGCCATCCAAGCACGCGGTTGGTTCGAATCATCATGGCGATTGTCTCCAGTGTTGGGGCGCGCAAATCATTTCGCGCCGTTGCAGTCTTCAACGTAGCCGAGCACGCGCAACCGTTCACAGTCCTCCCGGGACATCTCGGAGTCGCCGGCCTTGACGGCCTTCCCTTCCGCGGCGAGGCGCTGGAGCCGCGCCAGCTCCTCGAGTCGCGCTTCGGCGTCGGGCTCGCTGAAGGCGTCGGTTTCGCCCGGGTCGCTCGCGACGTCGTAGTAGGCGCGTTCGGGGAGGCCGCGCGGATTGTTCGGATTGGCGACGATCAGCTTTTCTTCCTCGCTGCGGAGGGACCAGAGGACGTTGCCCTCGTGGTCCTCTTCGGAGAAGACCTGGCGATCCTTTTCGGCACGGGCGGCGAAGGGGCTGCGGAGATCGACGCCCTGCATGGACTCGGGCACGGCGATCCCGGCGGCGCCGAGCAGCGTCGGCGCGATATCGATCGAACGCGCGATGCCGGCTTCGGAGCCCGCGGCAGGACGCGCGTCGTGGCGCGACCATTTGATCAGGAGCGGCACGTGGATCTGCTCGTCGTAGAGCGTGAGCCCGTGCCAGAAGCCCCCGTGGTCGTTGAACTCTTCACCGTGATCGGCGGTGAGCACGATCAAGGTGTCGTCGTAGAGGCCCGTCTCTTCGAGCTTCGCGAGCAGCTTTCCGAAATTCTCGTCGAGGTACTCGATCTCGCCGCGATAGAGCGTCTGCAGGCGCTCGGTCTGCTCGGGACTGGGCTCGGGCAGGGAGACGCGGGCGACGCCGACGCCGTTGTACGGGTGCTCGAAGTAGGGGTCGTGGGGATCCATGTAGTGGAGGAAAAGGAAGAAGCGCTCGTCGCCCTTCTCCGCGAGCCAGTCGAAGGCGACCTTGTTCACGACCTGGGAGTCCTGATAGAAATCGCTGAAGTAGAGCTTGTCGACACCGAACACGCCGAGCATGAGCTGACGAAGGAGCTGGTAGATGATGAGCTTCGAGCTCGACTCCCGGGCGCTCGCGATGTAGTCGGGGGCGAGGTAGTAGTAGTCGTCGTAGCCCTGGGCGAAGCCGAAGCTCTCGGCCAGGTTCACATTCGAAACGATGCCGCCCGTGGTGTAGCCGCCCGCTTGCATCGCCTCCGAAATCAGCGTGAGGTCCTGCGAGAGCGCTGCGGGCTTCGACATCGCGCGGTGGGTCGAGGGGACGGTCGAACTGAGCAGCGACGCGGTGGCGGGCTTCGTCCAGGAGGCGTGGGAAAAGGCCTTGTAGAGCGTGCCTTCCTCCGCCAGGCGACAGAGATTCGGCGTCTTCGTGTCGGCGCCATAACAGGAGAGATGGTCTGCGCGCAGCGTGTCGACCATGACGAGGATCACGTTGGGCTTCGCGGCGAGCTCGGGCGCGATCGCGCGCGGCGCGGGACGCTCGGGCGCGGTTGGTGCGAAGGCCACCGACAGCGCGCCGCCCAGGCCGAAGACACCGAAGATCAGGACGGCGATCGGCGCGAGCGGCGTCGTCAGCCGTGTGGCAATGGGGGCGAGAGCGAGTCGCAGCGGTCCGAGGATCAGGGCGAGCACGACGGCGCCGCCCACGAGTACGCCCAACAGAACGGGGAACGGCGGCATCTGCTCGAGATAGACGTCGCGTCGCAAGCGGAAGAGCACCACGAATAGCCCGAAGGGAACGAGACAGGCGGCGAGTCCGAGGCGCGGCACCCAGCTCCCGATTTCGACCCGGTCCATCGGCAGCACCGCGAGAAAGAGACCGCCCAGCGTCGAGAGCCCGCCGAGCACCGCCGCCCACAAGAGCGGTCCGTACCAGAAGACCTGCGCCTCGGTCCCGAGGCCACCCCAGGCGATCACGAACGCTTCGCCGAGACCTAATAAAACACCTGCCGTCACCCCCGCGAAGGCGCCCGCCGACGCACAGCGCCAAAGCCGCTCGGAGATCGGTGTCGCTGCCAGCCCGCCGGCCTCTACGTCGACGTCCTCTTCGAGGGACGCCGCCGCCCGCGCCGCCGCGGCGTAGTCGACCTGCACGCCGTTCACGCGGGAGAACGCCGGCGTGTAGTCCGTACCGCGGGCCCACCAGAACAGGAAGCCCAGCATCGTCGGCGCTTCCGCCGCCCAGAAGCCGAGCGCTGCCGAGACGATCGCCTCGGCGCCGCCGATCTGTTCCTTCAAGAGCACGTACTGCGCCGCCTCGCGGATCCCCTCGCCCGCGATCGTGAACGGGCTGATCACGGTCACGAAGATCTGGATCGAGGATCCGAAGGTGACCTCCCAGAAATTGGCGCCCACGGCCCCGATCGCCAGCGCCGTGAAGTAGTACATCGCGGCGGTCGTGAAGTGGACGAGGAAGGAGAGGAAGAGGATCTTGAGGACCAGGCCCGGACGCGAGCGATAGGCGGCGGCCGAGTTCGAGATGCGCGAGACGAGGCCCGTGATGCGCTGCTTCGCCGGGATCGGGACGTTCTCGAGGATCCACTGGACGAAGCCCGGGAACAGCAGCGTGACGACGAGGCCGCCGATCACGCCCGCCGCGATCGGGACCGAGGCCAGTGCGAAGAAGCGCGCGTTCTCGCCGAAGATCGCGATGCCGAAGGGCAGTGTGACGAGGAACGTCATGAAGACGCCGGAGAAGCCGCAGACCTTCTCGACGAACTTGGCGGCGGTGACCTCGACGGTCCGGCCGCTGAAGCGGGCGGCGTCGAAGAGCGTGTAGCCGTCGAGGCCGGCGGTCGAGGGGAGAAAGGTGCCGATCGCGCGGCCGATCAGGAACGAGCCGAAGAGATGACGAAAGGGCAGCTCGATGCCCTGGCCGAATAGCATCAGCTGCCAGCGGTACATCGAGGAAAGCATTCCGACGAGCTTGATGCTGGTCGCGAGGCCCACGAAGAGCCAGAAGGTTCCCGCGTCGATGTTGCTGATCGCATCGCGGATCAGGTCGAGGGCGATCACGGACTCGCCAGCTTCGTTCTTCATCGGGTGGGCGAGCAGCGCCCAGAAGCAGAGTACGGTGAACCAGGCCTTCAGGACGGTGAACAGTCGATTGCGGGTCGGCCCTTTGCGCAGGCGCAGGCCGGCCACGGCCAGCACGGCGATCAAGAGGGCTTGCACGAGAGTCGTCATCGACAGCGGTCTCCGGGTCTTGTTCAGCGCTCTCGCAGCAACTCGCGGCGGGCACGCTGGTAGGCCTGCTCGGTGATGCGCCCCGAGCGGCGGTCATCCTCGAGGTCGGCGAGGGCCCGGAGCTGGTCGGGGCTCAGCTGGTCGAGACTGACGCCGGAGTCGTCATCGGTCTTCCGCTCCGATTGCGGAATGGGAGATTGCATCAGGACCTCACGGCGGCGCTTCTCGCCTCCGGTCGAGCCCGGCAGCCGATAGGCCGTCCGGAATACGTCGTTTCCAAAGGCGATTTCGAGGGTCTGGGGGCCGGCGAAGTAGAGGAACTCGCCCGAGACGACGCGAAAATCCATCGGCCGCGTATTGCGTAGCGGCTGGGGCAGCGGCTTTTCTTCCATCGCCTGGGGAATCGTCCAATCCGAACGGTGGAGCTGGATGTAGAGGGAGCTGCCCTTGACCCAGGCCAGCAGCGTCGTCAGGTACTTCGTATGGAACACACCGAGGCTTTGTTCCTTGCGCACCGCCTGCATCCCGACCTCCTCGTCGGGACCCGCCTCGCGAAGTGCCTGGGAAAGGGCCGCTGCGATCGGCTCGACCATGTCCGGATGGATGCCCGGCTGGCGGATCGTCGCGCCCTTCTTCTCGCGGGTCTCGATCTCGATCGCGCCGAGGATGTAGCCGAGGCGCTCCTTCGAGATGATCGCCGGATGGTCGAAGCCCTGGGGCTCGGTGCTGAAGCCACGGGAGTAGTGGACCAGATCGACGTGCATGCCGGTTCGGTCGATGATCGCATGGCGCCGCGGGCGGCTCGCGCAGCCGGTCACGAGCAGGAGAGGGAGGCAGCAGGCGAGGGCGAGCAGGACTGCAGCGGTGCGCGCGCGAAGCATCGGGCGACGATAGCCGATGGGTTGGAGTTCTCCGCCGCTCACGCGAGCGCCCCGATGAGGTGGTAGGCCGCGAAGCTCGCGCCATAAGCCAGCACGAAGAGATAGCCGAAGGCGAAGGCGGGCCAGCGCCAGGAGTTCGTCTCGCGCCGCATGATGGCGATGGTCGAGGTGCACTGGAGCGCGAAGACGAAGAAGACCAGCAGAGCCCCGACGGTCGCGGGCGTGTAGACGAGCCGTCCCGTCTCGCGGTGGCGATCGGCGCGCAGCGCGTCTCGCAGTGACGCCCCTTCGTCGCCGCCCGTCGCGTAGATCTGGGCGAGGGTCGAGACGAGGATCTCCCGGGCCGCGAGGCTCGCGACGAGTCCCACGCCGATCTTCCAGTCGAAGCCGAGCGGCGCGATCAGCGGCTCGAGGGCGTGGCCGAGGCGGCCGCCGGCGCTGTGCTCGAGGGCGTAGGCGGTGGCGGATTTCGCGTCGAGGTCGGGCGGCACTTCGACGCGCGGGAAGTTGAGCAGCAGCCAGAGGGCCACGGACGCGAGCAGGATGATCGTGCCCGCGCGCCGCAGGAACGCGCGCACGCTCGAGAAGACCTGTGAGAACCAGAGTTTGAAAGTCGGCCGGCGATAGGTCGGGAGCTCCATCGTGAACGGCAGGCCATCGCCGGGAAGGAGCGTCTTCTTGATCACTGCCGCGACCGCCAGGGCGGCCGTCGCGCCGCCGAGATAGAGCGCGAGCAGGACGAGCCCCTGCGAGCGGATCGGCCCGAGCACCGCGCGATCGGGCACGAAGGCGCTGATCAGCAACGTGTAGACCGGCAGGCGCGCCGAGCAGGTCATGAGCGGCGCCACGAGAATCGTGACGAGCCGATCACGGGGCGAGGGAATCGTGCGCGTCGCCATGATCCCGGGCACTGCGCAGGCAAAAGAAGAGAGCAGCGCCACGAACGAACGCCCCTCGAGCCCGATCCTTCCCATCACGCGGTCGATCACGAAGGCGGCCCGCGCCATGTAGCCGAGGTCTTCGAGCAGATAGAGAAGCGAGAAGAGGATCGCGATCTGGGGCACGAAGATCACGACCGAGCCCACGCCCGCGATCAGCCCGTCCGCCAGCAGATCGGCGACCCAGCCGGCGGGAAGCTGCGCGCGGGCCAGCGCCGCCAGCGCCGCCATCCCTCCGTCGATCGCGTTCATCGCCGGCCCCGCAAAGCGGAAGATCAGCTGGAAGAAGGTCAGCATCACGAGCACGAACAAGAGCGAGCCCCAGAGCGGGTGCAGGACGATGCGGTCGATCCGCTCGGTCAAGCGGTGGCGGGCCGGGCGCCCTTCGATCACGGCCGCCGCGATCGAGTCGGCCCAGGCCTCGCGCTCGTGGCGGTCTTCGGGCGGGAGGATCGGCGGCCGCGACCAGGTGTCGGGGTGGCTGAGAAGCTGGCGCAGGCGATCGATGCCCCGGCCGCGGTGACCGACGACGCCGAGGACCGGGACGCCGAGGGCAGCCTCGAGGCGCGGGAGATCCATCCGGCCACCGCGGGCCGCGAGCTCGTCCAGCATCGTGAGGACGACGCAGCTGGGAAGTCCGAGCCGCAGCGCCTCACCGAGAAATGGCAGGCTGCGGGGGAGCGAGCAGGCATCCGCCACCAGCACGAGTGCGTCGGGCCGGGTCATCCCGGCGACCCGCCCGGCGAGGACGTTCTCGACGACGGCTTCGTCCGCACTGATCGGCGTGAGGCCGTAGGTCCCGGGCAGATCGATCAGGAGCGCCGGCTTTCCGGCGAGCTCGAGCCGTCCCTCCCGGCGCTCGACCGTGACACCCGGATAGTTTCCGACCCGCGCGCGGAGCCCCGTCAGCGCATTGAAGAGCGTGGTCTTTCCGGCGTTCGGGCTCCCGATCAGGGCGAAGACGGGGACTGCGCTCATGCTGTCCTGACTTTCTGGTTCTGGACCGGAATCTCGAGAACGCGAACGCGTGCGCTTTCAGTCTGGCGCAGGCAGAGCTGGTAGCCGCAGAGCTCGAACAGCGACGGGTCGCCCAGCGGTGCCCGGCGCAGGCACTCGACTTCGACACCCTTGCGGATCCCGAGGTCGGCGAGGCGCCGCGCGATCGGATCGTCGCCACTCACCGAGACGACTCGCACGGGGTGGCCGATCGGGGCCTGGTCGAGGGTGATTTCCGCTTGATTCATGGGGAGTTGGATATTTGCGAACGAATTCGCGTCAGACTTCTTGACCGTGATCGCGTTCGCTGCGCAGCTGTCGCGTCATCAATTCGTAGCCCGCCTCGGCCGGGGTCTTTTCCCCGTCGATGATGGAGCGGACCATGTTCGTGATCGGCGCCTCGACGCCCAGCCGGGCGGCGAGCCGAACCGCCGCCCTCGTCGTCTGGACACCCTCGGCCACCTCGCCGAGCTCGGCCACGATCTCGTCGACCTTGCGGCCGCGGCCGAGTCCGAGCCCGATGCGGCGGTTGCGGGACAGATCGCCGGTACAAGTCAACAGGAGATCACCGATGCCGGCCAGCCCGAGAAAGGTCTCGGCCTCGGCACCCTGGGCGACGCCGATGCGGGTGATCTCGGTGAGGCCCCGGGTCATTAGGGCGGCGCGGGCGTTGTGGCCCCCCTCCATTCCATCCGAGATGCCGACGGCGATCGCGATCACGTTCTTGAGGGCCCCCGCCGTCTCGACGCCGATCACATCGCGCTCGGTATAACAGCGGAACCAGGAACAGGAGAGCGCCGCCTGGACCGAGATCGCGTGGGCCTCCTCGTAGCAGGCGAGCGTCACCATCGTCGGCCGCCGCCGCGCGATCTCCGCCGCGAACGAAGGACCCGAGAGGGCGACCAGCCGCGGATGATGGATCGGGTCAAGGACGTCCTCGAGCACGCCGTGCATCGTGAGCCCGCTCTCGAATTCGATTCCCTTCACCGCCGACACGATGATCGCCCCGGGCTCGAGAAAGGGGCCCGCCCGCTCCATCACGCCCCGCAGCGACTGGCTCGGCACTGCCACGATCACGAGCTTCCGCCCCGCCAGCGCCTCGCGCAGATCGGCGGTCGCCTCGATTCCGGCGGGCAGATCGATGTCGGAGAGATAGCGGGGATTGCGGCGGTCGCGGTTGATCGCAGCCGCGACGTCCTCACGCCGGGACCAGAGCTTGACGTCGTGCTCCCGCGACGCGAGCACGGCGAGACTGGTGCCGAAGCTGCCGGCGCCGAGAACAGCGGTGGGTATGCTCACGCGCTTACTCTAGATCAGAAGTCGCGACGGCCCATTTCGTTGACCCGCCGAGGGCCTACGGCTAGTTTTGCATCTCCCTTCGGGATCGGTCGAGCCGCCTGGGGTGGGCGCCGCCGCCCGCCGAACGAGTGGGGGACGGGATGCTCGACCCGCCGGCGAGCCAGATTGCGAACACGGGCGAGGTCGCGCTCGCCTGGCTTTGCTTCGTCGCTTTGCTGGCGCTGGCCCTCGTCGTGATTCCTATCGTCGCTGCGCTCGTCCGACTCGGGCTGTCCGGGAGCGGACGCTCGTTGCGGTCGGTCGAGCCGATCGCCTTCGGCCATTCGCCCCATGCCCAGCGCTCGCCTCGCCAACCCGTCCGGCTGCACCGGACGCTGCTCGCGGCGGCGCTGCTGGCGCTCCCGGCCCTGCTCCTGTTGCTCGGCGTCGGCGTGATTCGCGACGATGGCGTCGCCGCCGTCCGCAACGCCCTGGCACTCGTCCTGCCGATGCTGGTCGTGACGCTCCACGCGCGCCGCCGGAGCACGAATCCATGACGCGCACGCGACGGGCCGCCGCGACGGTCCCCCGATGTTAGGCATGGTTCTCGCCTTCGCGTGGTTCGGGGTGATCTCGGCGGCGCTGCTGGCTTGCGCCTCGATCGAGCGGCGCCAGCGCGTTCCCCTCTACCGGGATCGCCCGGAGCTCGCGCCGAGGCCCGCGCTCTGGGGCGGCGGACTCGAGGCACCTCCCGCCCACCACATGCTCGCTCGGGCGCTGGCGGGCGGTGCGCGCATCGTTCGAGCGCGCACGGTCGTGGTCGAGCGCGGCCGCGGGCTGCGCTTTGCAGCGCGGGCCGTCGCCTGTGTGGCGCTCGCGAGCGCTCTCGCCCTGATTCCCTTCGCCGGTGCTTTCGGTGGAATTCCCGGTGGCGCTTCCCTCGTCGTCGTCGATCTCCATCACGGTCTGGTCGCTCTGGTCTTGCTCGTCGTGCTCGCGGCGATGGCGCAGATCGCCGTCGGTCTGTCGGAGTCGAGCCCCTTCGCCCGGCTCGCCTGTGTGCGGCTCGCGGGCCGCGTGCTCGCTCTCGCCGGCAGCCTCGCGATCGTGCTGGCCCCGATCGCGCTGGCGAGCGGCTCGCTGCGGCTCCACGCGATCGTGGCGGATCAACAGGGGACCTTCGCACCGTTCGCGCTACTCGCGGCCTGGCTCTCGAGCGCGGATTCGGGATCCGGGAGCGGAACCGCCGTGACGCTACTCCAGCGGATCCACGGACCGGCTTGGCACGTCTTCCGACAGCCGCTGACGGCTTTGTTATTCGTGCTCGTGCTCGGATTGCTGACGCGGCGGCCGCTCGCCGTCGACCCGATCGGGGGGAACGTTCGGCTCTCGGCCTTCGGCCACGACGACGATCCCGGCGAGCTCTACTGGGCCCGCAGCGAGGAGCGCCTCGCGGCGGTCCTTTGCGCGGCGCTCTTCGTCGCGCTGTTCCTCGGTGCCGGCTCGATTCCGTATCTGCCGACGGCGCATTTGGTCGCGCCGCTCGTGCCGTTCTTCGGCGAGGGATTGCCCGCGATCCTGGGCAGCGCGGTCGAGATCGGGATCTTCTTCGTGAAGCTCACGCTGACGCTCGCATGCATGGCGCGGGTCTCGCGGCGGATGGTGTCGCTGCGGGACGACCAGTGGATCCGCATCGTGACGCGACGGATCCTGCCGCTCGGCTGGGCCAACCTGCTGCTGGTGGCCGGGGCGGTGCTGATGCTCGCTGCCGCGCGAAAGGGGGGCGGATGATTTCGCTGATCCCGATCGCCCTGGTCGTTGCCCTCGCGAGTGCGGCCGTGGCCGTCGTCTTCGGTCAGGTCCTGTCGCGCTCGGTCGTCGCGAGCTACGCCGCGATCGCGGCCTTTGGACTCGCCGGCCTTGCGGCGGGTGGCGGAGTCGTCGCCCTCTGCTTCGTGATCGTCGGACTGCTGTCGTTCTTGCTCCTTCAGCTCTTCGGTTGGATGTTGGTCGATGTCGACCACGATCACCTGCCCGCGCCCACGCTTGCGCGGACGGGTGCACAGGCGGTCGTGCTCGCGATCTTCGCCGCGGGCCTCGCGCTGCTCGGGCGAAGGGCTTTTCGAGCGGGGGAGCTCGTCGCCCCCTCCGCGACCGGCGATCGATCCGCCGGCTTCGATCCGGCGGCGCTCGGGGCGTTCCTGTTCGGCGGCCACGGCGAGCTGGCGATGCTGCTCGGCTGTCTGTTGGCGGCGGCCCTGCTGACGGCGCTCTCCCTCTTGCGCGACGAGGGAGGCGACGCCGGATGACGAATGCACTCGACGGTCCCGCCTGGCTCGTGCTCGGATCCATGGCGCTTTTCTGGATCGGTCTGCTGGGCTTGTTCTGGCGGAGAAATCTGGTGGGCATGCTGGTCGGCCTGGGCCTGGCGTGGGCCTCGGTCGCCGGCCTCGCGATGGCCGCCGGGCTCTTGCAGTCCGACGCGGAGCAGGCCGTCGGCGCGGGCGTGCTGGCCTTGTGTGCGGCGCTCGTCGGCTTTCTTCAGGTCGCGGTCGGGCTCTCGCTCGTCGTCGCGCGCGTCAGTCGGCGTGGCTCCATCGACGTCGAGGAAGCTCGGCTCCTCGAAGGTTAGGTTGCTCTAGGGTCAGGCTCCTCGGGTCGAAGAGAGGGCGAGAAGCGTGAATGTGGTCGATTGGGACGAGGGACTGACGGCTTCGCTGATCCGCTGGATCGCGCTGCTGCCGCTGCTTTCTGCATTGGCCCATGCGGCCATGATCGGGATCCTGCGCACCCAGCTCGCCCCGCGCGTGATCTGGCTCTTCTCGATCGCGGCCGTCGCCGTCTCGTTCGTGCTCTCGGCTGCCTCGATCTTCGACCTCGTCGGGAGCGAAGTCGCGGGGCCCCTCGTCGATCGCGTCGGGCCCTGGGTCGGTGGCGGTGTCGGTGTGCGCAATTTCAGCGCGGACCTCTCGCTGCGCCTCGATCCGCTCTCGGCCGTCTGCTGCGTCGTCGTGACCTCGATCGCGCTCGCGATCTATCTCTACGTATACGGTCGCATCCAGAACGGCGCGCTGCCCGCCGATCAGGTCCACCGGCTGTTCGCGCTGCTCGATCTGCTCGTCGGCTCGACCCTCGTCCTGCTGCTCGCCGACAACCTGCTGCTCTTCTTCTTTGGCTGGACCGGAATCGGGGTCGCGACACAGCTCGTCTCGTCCTTCGACATCGAGTCGAAGCGTGCGTCGCGGGCAGGCGCCACGACCTTCGTGCTGGGCCGTGTCGGCGACCTGGGACTGCTCGCGGCGATCCTGTTGCTCTTCGATGGCCTCGCCCGGGCGGGGGCACCGACGCTCAGCTTTCAGGGTGTCGAGCTGTCCTTTCGCCTGCTCGAGGGCTCGCAGGTCGAGATTCCGCTCTTCCTGGGCGGCGGCGGCTTTGCGGTGCTCGAGCTCGTGGGCGGCGGGCTCGCCGTCGCGGCGATGACGAAATGTGCGCAGGTGCCGGTTCATTTCTGGTTGGCGGGGGCTTCGCGGGGGCCGATGTCCGCGACGGCGCTGATCCATTCGGCGACGACGGTAGTAGCGGGGAGCTATGTGTTGCTGCGCTGCTCCTTCCTGCTGGGGCATGCGCCCTTCTCGATGAGCGTGCTGACGGGCGTCGGTGCGGTGACGGTGCTCGTCGCGGGCCTCGCGGCGGCGACCCAGCTCGACCTGCTGCGCGTGATCGCCTATTCGACCTCGGCGGGGCTCGGGTTCGTGCTGATCGGAATCGGTCTCGGCGCCTACTCGACGGCGGCCTATCTCCTGCTGTGTCACGCCTTTGCGAAGGCCTGTTGGGTGCTCGTTCTCGGCATCGTGCACGCGGATCGACGGGGCGAGACCGATCTGCGCCGTATGGGCGGACTCGCGCGCTCGATGCGCTGGACCCATGCGATGGCGGCGCTCGCCGGGCTGGCGGTGATCGGGGTGCCCCCGATCGGAAATTTCTTCGCCTTCGAAGAGCTGACGGCGGCGATCGTTTCGACGGGTCGCCCGGCGCTGCTGGCGGCGAGCCTGATCGGCATCGCGGTCCTGGCCTTCGCCCTCGCACGCGCCCATCTGCTGATCTTCTGGGGACGCAGACCGCTCATCGAAGAGCCCGACGCACGGCCCGGCCAGGACCCCGCTGGCCTGATCCAGTACAGCCTGACCCTGCTGGCGATCATGGCGATCAGCGTCGGCATGCTGTCGCCCTCACAATTCTGGGGTGCCCTGTTCGGCATCCAGCAGATGGACACGATCGGCGCCTTCCTCTCGCAGACGCTCGCCGGCGCCCCCGATCCGATGCTCGATGGCGCGCTGCGCTGGCAGTCGATCGGGGTCTGCGTCGGGTGCGCGTTCGCGGGGATCGGCTGGGCGGTATTTCGCTTCGGGCGAAAGGGCTACCGCGGCGAGTTCGAGCAGCCCGCACTCGGGACCGCGACGGAGCTGCTGCGCGAGGCGCTCTTCGTCGAGCAGGCGATCGATCGCGTGCTGGTCCGGCCCCTGCGCGGCTTCTCCCGACTCCTGCTCGCGGGCGTCGTTGAGGCGCGCATCCTCGACCGCGTCGTCGTGTCGGGTGGTGCAGGTGTCGCACGACGGATGGTCTGGAGCGGGTTGCGACGGCTCCAGAACGGACGGGTCCAGAGCTATGCGATGCTCGGCGTGATCGCGCTGCTGCTGTCCGTCGCCTGGTTGGGGCATCTGGCCGGGGCAAGCGCGCGATGAATTTTCAATTCGATCACATCCTGCTCGTCGTCGTGGCACTCCCGGCTTCGGTCGCGCTCCTGCTCGTCGCCATCGGCCTCGCCCAGGGATTCACGGGCTTGCCTCAGCTGCCCGAGCGCGTCTGGAAGGCGGCGGGGCTCGCGGTTGGCTTCGCGACCTTCGCAATCAGCCTGTTTGGCATCGCTCTCCCCTTCGATCCCGAAACCCTCGGCTACCAGTTCGTCGCGACGCTCGGCGGCACGCTCTCCCACGAGCCGCGTCTGCTGCTCGGCGTCGACGGGATCGGGCTCTGCTTCCTGCTTTCGACGGCGGGGCTGGCGCCGCTCGCGATCCTCTCTTCCCGGGCCGAGACCGAGGAGTCGGTGCGGAGCTGGATCTTCGTCGTGCTGATGCTCGAGTCGAGTCTGCTCGGGGCGATCACGTCGCTGAATCTCTACGGCTTCCTCTTTTTCTGGGCGCAGAGCCTGCTTCCGATCCTGCACTGGCTCGGCCGCTGGGGCGGCGAGGGTCGCGCGCGCATCGCAACCCGCGTCTGGGCGACGGAGTCGGTCGGACTCGCGGGCCTGCTCTTCGTCGTCTTCGTCCTCTCGGAGATGAGCGACGCCCAGCTCGGTCAGGCGAGCCTCGACCTCGTCCGGCCGATCAGCGAGTCGGGCGGAACGCTGCTCGATCTGCGCATCGGACTCGCGGACCAGCGCATGCTCTTCGCGATCCTCACGGTCGCGCTGGTCACGCGCCTGCCCCTCGTGCCGCTGCATTTCTGGCTGCCCCAGGCCCATGCCTCGTCGCCGACGGGACTCTCGATCCTGCTCGCGACGGGCTTCGTCCAGACGGCGGCGATCGGCCTGCTGCGTTTCGCGTTGCCGCTGTTTCCCGAGGCGGCCTTCGAAGCGCGACCGTTTCTCGCCACGATCGGCATCGCCGCCCTCGCTTACGCGTCGCTCGTCGCCCTCGTCCAGAAGGAGCTCAAGCGTCTGCTCGCCTACACCTCGGTCGGCTATGCGGGCTTCGCGATGTTCGGCATCGCGACCATGAACGACCAGGGACTCACGGGCGCCGTCGTTCAGCTCCTGACCCACGGCCTCGCGACGGCGGGGCTCTTCATGCTGATCGGCGCTCTCGCGAAACGCCGCGGCACGACCGAAGTGGTGGCATTCGGCGGCCTGGCCCGTCCGATGCCGGTCTGCGCCGCCTTCTTCGGTCTGATGGTCTTCTCGTTGATGGGCTTCCCGCTACTCGGGGGCTTCATCGGGGACCTGTTCGTGTTGCTCGGCAGCCTCGACCTCTCCCGCGAGCTCGCGATTGCGGCGCTCGCTTCGATGGGCATCGCGGCGTCCTATCTGCTGTGGGTCCAGCGCCGGGTCTTCTTTGGCCCCGTCGACGAGCCCGCCAATCGAGGCCTGATCGACCTCGATCGGATCGAGCGAGCGATGCTGCTGACCGTCGCGATTCCGATTCTCCTGATCGGCGTCTATCCGAATCCGCTGCTGCGCCGGATCGAGCCGGCGGTGCTCGAGATTCTTCACCAGATGGGGCGGGCGTCTCTTCCGATCGACACGCCGGCGTCCGCGTCGGCCGGGCCCTCGCCCGGGCGCCTCGCCCCGGGAGAGCCGGGATGAGCGCTGTCCTGATCCCGGCGCTGGGAGCGCTGCTGGTGTTGTTCGTCGACGCCCTCGCCGGGTCCGGCGCGAAGGCGCGGACGACGACGCGCGCGTCGGCGCTCTCGGGGATCCGGCTCGGCGTGATCGCGGTGCTGTCGCTGCTCGCGGTCCTCTTGATGCTGCCGGGCGGGGCGGGCGTCGCGAGCTCCGGCGGTCTATCGATCGACGCCTTCGCAGCCGTCGGGATCACGTTGATCGTCGCGCTCTGCTTTCTCGTGCTCGCCCTCTCGCTCACGCATTTCGGGATGGCGCGCTCGCGACCGGGTGAGCCAATCGCGCTTTGGCTCTTCTCGCTCTCGGGATTCCTGGCGGCGCTCGCGAGCGAGAACCTGCTCGTGCTGTTGCTCTGCCTCGAGCTCGCCTGGCTCCCGCCGCTGGCACTCGTCGCAATCGATTCGCGACGTCTCTCGTCCTCCGAGTCGAGCATCAAGCTCTTTTTCGCCCACGCACTGGCGAGTCTCATCTTCGCCCACGGCGTGGCCTTCCTGTTTCTCGCCACCGGCCGCCTCGACTTCGAGCTGTTGGCGGGCGCCACGGTCGTGCGGCCCTTGCTATTCGAGATCGGGACGGCGCTACTGATCGTCGGCCTCGTCGCGCGCTGTGCGATCGCGCCTTTTCATCCCTTCACACCCGACGTGCATGAGGGCGCCCCCGCCTTCGTGACGGCGCACATGGCGACCGCTGCGCAGACGGCCTGCTTTCTCGTCCTGCTGCGTCTGCTCCACGCGATCCTGCCCGCGGATCCGGCGCTCGCCTCAGAGCTCGCGCGGCGGTTGCCGGGGCTGCTCGGTTTTCTTGCCTGTCTGACGCTCGTCTGGGGCCACGCGATGGCCCTCATCCAGGTCGGCCTTCGGCGCCTCGTCGGCTGGCTGGCAGTCGGGCAGGTCGGCTTCCTGACGCTCGCCCTCGTCGACGCGCGCGGTCCGGGTGCAGAAGCTCTCGTCGGGGCGCTGCTCGCGACCGGGATTGCGATCGTCGGTGTGTTGACGACGCTCTCTTCGCTCTCTCACCACGAGCGCGCCTGCGAGCACGTCGGCGATCTCGCGGGCATGTCGAGCCAGAGCCCGGCGCGGGCGACGCTGCTCGCGCTCTTTCTGCTTTCGCTCGCGGGCTTCCCCGGGACGATGGGATTCGTGGCGCGCCGCGACGTCCTGACGGCCGTCGAGCACTCGGGCCATCGCGGCTGGCTGCTCGCCGGCGTCGTGGCGACCGTGCTCGCACTCACCGCCGTCGGCCGCCCGCTCGTCGCGATGCTCTATCCGAGCGAAGGGCGGCGCGACGCGAGTCGGGCACTCAGCAACGAGCAGGTCGTGCTCGTCGTGTGCGGACTCGTCGTGCTCTTTCTCGGGATGGCCCCGCTCTTCGGTGAACGGACGCTTTCGGGCTGGCTCACCCGTTGGATCGCGGAGGGGGTCGCGAGTCTGCGGACTTAGGCGCGCTACCAGCGCGGCTCGCGGTGGAGCAGGCGCCGAAGCCCACCGTCGCGGCGCGTGATCTGGAGGTCGTCGAGCAGGGCCATCAGCGGCATCGCGGTGCGCCGGCTCGCACCGATCAGGTTCTTCAGGGTCTGGGTGTCGAGCTCGGGCGCGCGCTCGAAGTGATCGAGGACGCGCTCGATCAATTGCCTCACGCTCGCGCGCTCGAAGAAGAGCTCTTCCGGGGCCGCCACGAGCTGGCCCTGGCGCTCGAGGTGATGGGCGATCGCGCGCAGACGCAAGACGTCGACCGCGAGCTCTTCCGCGAGCGTGCGCAGCGAGGGCGCTTCGAGGCCGACTTCGCGCAGGCGGCGCAGCAGTGCCTCGGCGAGTCGCGTCTGGCCCGCGTCGAGCTGAGCGCGGAAATCCGCTCGGTGCACGATCTGCTCGTCGATCACGAGCCAGCCCGATTCGGCCAGGCGTGCGATGAGGGTGGAGGCGACTTCGCTTGGCACGTTCCCGGGCAGGCGGCCCTGGAGCGTCGCCCGGGGCATGCCGGGCTGCAGCGGCTCCTTCGCGTGAAAATCGTCGAGGGCTGCGCGCAGCGCGTCACTGAGTCGGGTAGCGGCGGCGCTCGACAAACATCGCTCGGGCCCGAGGCGGACGATCGAGTCGCTCTCTGTCAGGCTGTCGAGCGCGCGGGTGAGTGTCGCGCTCGCGATTCCGGTCTCGCGGGCGAGGTGCCCTGTCGTAGTTCCTGCCAGGCCGGCGCGTTCGATGCGGGCCAGGAGACCTTCTTCGGCGGAGCCGCGGGCCATGCGCTCGAGGTCGAGTAGCAGCCGCGGATCCGTCCGTCTTCGGTGCGGCGGGTCGACGTCGAGCACGCGGCCGCCACCGACGGTGCCGCCCACGCCCGCGTCCCGGGCGAAGCCGCGCAGGACGAAGCGATCGCCGGGCAGCAGATGAAGCGGGCTGTCCTCGACATGGATTCGCGCGAAGCCCCGTTCGCCGGGGCCGATCGGCCCATCCCCGATCGGGGCGACGCGTGCGCGCCGTTCGCAGGTTCCGGTCAAGAGCTCGACCGAGGTCGGCTCGGCGAGCTCGTTCTCGCTCGCAATCCAATCGATCTCCGCATCGAAGGACGAAGTCGGTAGCAACGTATCCGGCTCGCAGACGAGATCGCCACGGTGGATCTGGTCGAGTGCCAGGCCCTGGAGGTTCACGGCGATGCGCGCCCCGGACTCCGTCGCGGCGATGGCATCTCCGTGGCGCTCGAGCGCGCGAATCCGCGCCTTTCGGCTCCCGGGCTCGAGCACGACCGTCGCGCCGACGCGGCACGCGCGCCCCGACCAGGTGCCCGTCACGATGGCGCCGAAGCCGTGCTTCTCGAAGACCCGGTCGACGTAGAGGCGGGCCGGACGCGCGTCCTCGCCGCGGGTCGGCTGCTCGCGCACGAGTCGCTCGAGCACCCCGCGGACGAGCTCGAGGCCTTCCCCCGTCGCCGCGCTCGCCTCGACGATCGGCGCGTTCGCGAGCGGTCCACCAGCGAGCGCCTCGCGCACCTCGTCCTCGGCGAGCGCCCGCATCTCCGCGTCGACCAGATCGCATTTATTGAGGACGACGAGGCCGCGCTCGACGCCTAACATTGAGCAGATGGCGAGGTGTTCCCGGGTCTGGGGCATCACGCCTTCGTCCGCTGCGACGACGAGCATCACGAGATCGAGCCCGCTGGCCCCCGCCACCATCGTGCGGACGAAGCGCTCGTGGCCCGGCACGTCGACGACGGCGAGCCGCGCACCGCTCGCGAGGTCGAGGGCCGCGAAGCCGAGCTCGATCGTGATGCCGCGCGCCTTCTCCTCGGGGAGCCGGTCGAGGTCATGGCCGGTCAGTGCGCGGACGAGGGCTGTCTTGCCGTGGTCGATATGGCCGGCGGTGCCGAGGACGAGACTCGCGTCGGAGGCGTCGGAGGCGTCGGAGGTGTAGGGGGCGTCGGGCATCGAGCGCACTCCCGGTTCTCGCGTACCGCCTAACGCGGGCCGATGCGATCCGTGCCGAGGTAGGGAACGAGGGCCGAAGGTATTCGGATGCTCCCGTCCTTCTGCTGATGGTTCTCGAGGATCGCGACGAGTGCGCGGGCGTTGGCGATCGCGGTGCCGTTCAGGGTGTGGACGAGCTCGTTCTTCTTATTGCCTTCGCCCGCGCCGCCGCCTTCGCGGGCGCGGCGGAAGCGGACCTTCAAGCGGCGCGCCTGGAAGTCGGTGCAGTTCGAGGTGCTCGTGATCTCGCCCCAGTCGCCGCCTTCGCCGCGGGAGGGAATCCAGGCCTCGAGATCGAACTTCCGATACGCGGGGGCACCGAGATCCGCGCTCGCGATGTCGATCACACGGTAGGGAATCTCGAGGGCGTCCCAGATCTTGCGCTCGAGGCGGAGCAAATCCTGGTGTTGCGCCTCGGAGTCCTCGGGCCGGCAGAAGACGAACATCTCGACCTTGCTGAACTGGTGGACCCGGTAGAGGCCGCGGCTCTCGCGACCGTGGGCACCGGCTTCGGTGCGGAAGCAATGCGAGATGCCGGCGAGCTTGAGCGGAAGCTCGCGTTCCTCGAGGATCGAGTCGGCGTACATGCCGCCTAATGTGATCTCGGCGGTTCCGATCAGGCAGAGCTCATGGCCGGTGATGGAGTAGATCTGGCTCTCTTCGCCGCGCGGGCTGAAGCCGAGCGCTTCGATCACGTCGGGGCGCGCCAGATCGGGCGTCACGATCGGGAGGAAGCCTTCGGGCATGATCTGGTCGAGGGCGAAGCGCTGGAGCGCCAGCTCGAGCAGCGCCGCCTCGCGCTTCAAGAAGTAGAACTTCTGGCCGGAGACCCTCGCCGCGCGCTCGAAGTCGACGAGGTCGAGGGCTGTGGCGAGGGCGAGATGGTCCTTCGGCTCGAAGTCGAAAGGCCGGGGCGTTCCCGAGGTCGCGAGCACCTTGAAATCGGCCTCGTCGCCACGGGGCGACTCGGGGTGGAGGAAGTTCGGGAGCGTGCGGAGTGCTTTTTCGAGCTCCGCTTCGGCGACGCCGAGCGCCTCCTCCTGGGCCGCTACCTCGTCCTTCAATCGCCTGCCTTCGGCGGTATGCGCATCGCGGGCTGCGGGGTCGAGCTTCTGCTTGCCGGATTTCTGATGCTCGTTGCGCTGGCGATTGCTCTCGTTGAGCGCCGTGCGGAGCGCGTTCGTCTTTCGATAGAGGGCGATCGTGCCGTCCACGTCGGCCGGGAAGTGACGCGCCCGGCAGCTCTCGACGATTTCGTCGCGGCGGTCTTCGAGCAGGCGCGGATCGAGCATGCGCGTAGGGAAGCACACGCCTAAAGTCACTGCCATGAAGCCGGATCGAGCAGACCGACTTTGCGCATGGAAGGTGCACGACATCCAGGCGAGGGGATGACTCGATGTGAGTGCGAAACTAGATTTTGGCTCGCTGCAGGGTCGCCAGGTTGCATGGGCGCGAAGCGGGTGACTGTTCCCGCGACATGAAACGAGATCGAACGAGGAGAGCGGGCGAATGTTGCGGATCGGGCAGGGTGAGCGGGAATTTCGGTTTGGGCGCGGCGCGCGTTCGTTGCTCGCATGTGGATTGTTGGTGGTCGGGCTGGGCGTGACGGGCTGCTCCGACACGCTTTCGGACGACGCTTCGACGGCGGCGGATCCGGCGGTCGCCGCGCTGGCGGAGAGGGCGAACACGATGCTGAAGCCGCTCCCGGCCTCGGCACCCAATCCGGAGAACGAGGGCACACCGGCGAAGCTCGACCTCGGCCGCATGCTCTACTACGAAACGCGGCTCTCGAAGAACCACGACCTCTCGTGCAATTCCTGCCACCTGCTCGATGCCTACGGCGTCGACAACGAGCCG
>JANNQH010000139.1:0-2240 GCA_031400655.1 Deltaproteobacteria bacterium
CGCCAAGGAGATCCTCGTCCACGACATCGACGGCAACGGCAAGGACGAGCTCTACGTGATCGTCGAAGGCCAGAAGGCCCCGAGCGGCGACCGCCTCCTCCACCGCACCGAGATCTGGCGCTACGAAGCCGACACGCCCGCGGACAAGGGCGTCAAGATCGCCGAATTCGACGATCGACTCGGGCGCTTCCTCACGCCCGCAGATCTCGACGGCGACGGCAAGCAGGAGATCGTGGCGGCGCTCTCCCAGAAGGGCGTCTGGTGGCTCAAGCCCGGCGCGGACATCACGAAGACCTGGACGAAGCGCGTCATCGATCGAGATTCGAGCAGCTTTGAGCACGCCGCGCTGGCGACCGATCTCGACGGCGACGGTCTGCAGGAGCTCTACGTCGCGAACGACAACGGCAAGGCGATTCGGCGTTATGTCTGGAACGGGCGGAGGCTGGTGAAGGAGGAGATCTACCGGCGGGAGGATGATCGGAGCATCCTTACGTGGAATATCATGGCGGTGCCGGTGGGCCTGTTGCCGGAATGAGGCGGCGACTCGAGAACGATCCTGGTTTTTGGGTGGGCCGTGGTGCTGCTGGGGCACCTACCTGTTCATGAACGGGTCGGAGTCGGTGTTCCTCTACTACCAGTTCTAGGGTCCCGAAGTCCTCTCGATCAAGACTCGCCGCTACGCGGCACGCCCTCCCGCAGCGTCACGGCGTCGCGGGCAATGATGTCTCGGAACGACTGCGTCGTCGTCGCCCAGTCGACGACATCCACGCGAAAGGGAAGACTCGATTCGTCGAAGTCGTCCGCGAGGGCCGCGAGGATCGGAGACGGCACTGCCGCGTCGCCCAGGACGGCCAGATCGAGGTCCGAGAATGGCTTGCTGCGCCCGGTTGCTCGGGAGCCGAAGACGACCACGCTTCGGGTTGGCACGTGTTTGCGCAAGATGTTGCAGGCCGTCTCCAGGTCTTGCGCCCCGACGTCAATCCGCGACACGATTTCGGCGCTCCAATTCGTCGAGCAGAAATCGAACGTCGCGCAGGAATCCGTCCAGGATTCCTACGATCTCTTCGGCCTTCGCGGGGTTGTAGGTGTGGCTCGTGATGTTGCGCTTGTCGCGGTAGTCCTTGAAGCGAGCCACGTCGGAAATCAAGCCGGATTCTGCCGCGAAACGAATCAGCTGCATGTACGTCATGGCGTCCACCTCGGCAGGACTGGCGACGATCTGCTCGAGCTGTCGCTTGAGCATTTTGTGAGCGACCTCGTACGTGAACTCGAAACCCAGGATCGAAGCCGCACGGAACTGGTCTCGCAGGTCGCGGTCTCGCGCGAGGTCGGACCGGAGGTAGGTCACGCTCTTGTCGAGCGCGCCAATCGCATCTCGCAAGGCCGTAAGATCGAGCTTCATCGGCGAGGCTTTCGCATGCGCGGACTGTAGATGTGGCTCCTCGCGGCGCAATTCGCTCCGCGGGGTGAACGTCTCTGCAAACGTCGGAGCGCGAAATCCAACGCGAGAGTGCTCCGGGACAGGACACTCGCTCGTCGACGCCGAGGGCCGCGTACGCGAGTATCCAAGATCGAAGAAGGAGACCCATGGAAAAGCTGATCTACGTACTGAGCGGTCCCGTCGATTCGATCGCGGGCCAGCTCGAGCGGATCGCGAAGGCCGTCCTGCCTGCCGCGCGCGCCGCCGGCGGTGAGCAGATGGCGATCCTCGTGCCGGATCAAGCGGACGAGATCCGCGCGCGTTGCGCCGCTCGCATCGGGGGCGACTTCGCTTCGCTCGCCGCGGTCTTCGAGTGCTGGCTGCCCGCGCTCGATGCACGCGCGCCGATCGAGGCCGCGCTGTCGCCCCATGGCCGCACGCTCTGGGGCTACCTCGTCACCGAGTCGACGCTCGCGCCGTGTCCCCATGTGGTTTCGGCGGGCGGTCGGGTTCCGGGCGTCACGCAATGGGGCATCAATGACAAGCCCGCGGCGGTCCCCCTCGACGATTTCTATCGCGAGTGGGCGGTCCACTCGCAGCTCTCCTTCAACCTGCATCCGACGCGCCAGTCCTATGTCCGCAACGCGGTCGCGCGCAAGCTCACGCCCGCCGCACCGAACTATCTGGGCATCGTGCTCGAGCGCTTTCCGAGTCTCGACGATTTCACCGACGAGTCGATCTACTTCGGCGACCCCGCCGTCGTGAAGAAGATGTTCAAGCACGTGCCGAGCTTCTACGATTTCGCGAGTGCGATCACGGG
>JANNQH010000140.1:0-3042 GCA_031400655.1 Deltaproteobacteria bacterium
TTCCCTTCAGTCGTTCCTTGTCCATGCGTCGAGACTCCCCTTGCTTTGATGAGCGGCTTGATGAGCGGCTTGATGACGGCGCATCATACCCCGCAGAAGTCACGTCGGGGGTCGTTCGCGCCCGACTCCGCGCAAGAGGCCGGCCTTTGAGCGGAAATCGGTCCGGCTACACTCGCGGCCCCGGTCGCCCTCAAAAAGGTCCCTGCATGAGCGAAGGAATGTCGAAAGCGGTGCGCGGTCTCGCCATCACGGGCGCGGTTGATGGCCGTCCGCGTTACGGCGAAGGCGACACCTCCTACCGCGCGGCTGGTGAGCAGTCCGGCATCACCCGCCTGGTCGACGATTTCTACCGCTTGATGGACGAGCTGCCGGAGGCGGAAATCATTCGCCGCATGCACGCGCGGGACCTGACGGTTTCGCGCGACAAGCTGACGCGCTTCTTGTGTGGCTGGATGAACGGCCCGGCGCTCTACAACGAGAAATACGGTCCAATCCGGATCCCCACCGCTCACGAGCACCTGCGCATCGGGTCCCGCGAACGCGACGCCTGGCTCCTGTGCATGGAGCGGGCAATCGCCCTTCAGGGTTATGCGCCGGATTTCGCGGACTATCTGTTGCGCGAGCTCCGCGTGCCCGCCGAGCGGGTGAGGCAGACGAGCCGCAACCCGATCAAATCGGACGAGGCCTAGCATGGGGTCGGCGCTCGAAGCCTGGCTCAGGACCTGGCTCGAGCTGCTCCGCGGGGCGGCGGGACCTCTCGGGTGGGCGCTCGTGTTCGTCGCGCTCTGCACGGCGATCGAGCAGCTCGTTCCGGCGGAGCGAGGCCAGGGCCTTCGTGGGCGGCTCCGGAACCTCGTCTACCTGGCACTCTTTCAGCTCTTCGGTTTCGCGGCCCTGGCCCTGTGGTTTCTCCATGGTCCGGCTCTCGGTCGACACGCCCACGCCCACGCGCCGACGCTCTTCGAGACCGGCCTCCTCGTCGTCGCCAACCTCCTCGCGATCGACCTCGTCTACTACTGGTATCACCGTGCCCAGCACCGCTTTCCCGCCCTCTGGGCGATCCACGAGCTGCACCATGCCGATGCCGAGCTGAACGCCACTTCGAGTTTCCGGACCCATTGGCTCGAGATGCCGGTCCAGGCGGTGATCGTGCTCTCGCCCTCGCTCGTCCTCTTCGGCGATCAGGGAGTCGTTCACGCAATGGGCATGTTGATCGGTTCCTATGCGTTCCTGATCTTCTCCCACTGCAATTTCCGGCTGTCGCTGGGCCCCCTCTCGTCGGTTGTGTGCGGACCCCAGGTCCACCGCATCCACCACTCCCGCCTGCCGCAGCACCGCGACCGCAACTTCGCCCAGTATTTTCCGGTCCTCGATCGACTCTTCGGGACCTGGCACGCGCCGGCCGCCGGCGAGTTCCCCCCGACCGGCGCCGACGGCCTCGCCTCCGATGCGCCGATGGCCAGCGTGTGGGTGCGGCCCTTCCGGATCTGGAAATCAAGGCTGGCCCCGCAAGCCCCGCGTGCGCGATCATCGAGAACTGCTCGGAGGAAACGACATGGCTGATCTGGATTTGAAGATTCGCGGTGCACGCATCGCCGACGGGACCGGCAGGCCTTCGTTCCAGGGCGACGTCGGCATCCGCGACGGGCGGATCGTCTCGATTCGTGCGGACGGGAAGGCTTCCGGCTCGGCGTCGGGCGCATCGTCGAACGCTGCCGCGGCGACCTCGGCGGGAGACTCGGCGCGCGAGACGATCGACGCCGACGGACTCGTGCTCGCGCCTGGCTTCGTCGATCCCCATACCCATTACGACGCCCAGCTCTGCTGGGATCCCTCGGCCTCGCCCTCGAATCTCCACGGCGTCACCAGCATCATCGGCGGCAACTGTGGCTTCTCGATCGCGCCGCTCGGCAATGAAGCGGACGCCGACTACATCCGCCGCATGCTCGCCGTCGTCGAGGGCATGCCCCTTGAAGCCCTCGAACGGGGCCTCGACTGGAAATGGCGCTCCTTCGGCGACTTCCTCGACCGCCTCGAAGGCCGGACCGCCGTCAACGCGGGCTTTCTCGTCGGCCACTGCGCGATCCGTCGCGCTGTGATGGGCGAGCGCGGGGTCAGCGAGAAGGCGAGCGACGACGAGATCGCCCGCATGGGCGTGCTGCTGCGCCAATCGCTCGCCGCCGGCGGCCTCGGCCTCTCGAGCTCGCGCTCGTTCACGCACCGCGACGGGGCGGGCCTGCCGGTGCCGTCGCGAGTAGCTTCCGAGGAAGAGCTCCTCGCCCTCTGCGAAGTCACCGGGCATGTCGAGGGAACGACCCTCGAGTTCATCACCGACGGCTGTCTCCAGGGCTTCAACGACGCCGAGATCGATCTGATGGCGCGCATGTCGCTGCGCGCCGGGCGGCCGCTGAACTGGAACGTCTTTACGATCGACGCGAATGAAAAGCAGCGCTTCGCGAACCAGCTGCGGGCGTCGCAGGTCGCGGCCGAGCGCGGTGCGCGGATCGTCGCGCTCACGATGCCGACCCAGGTCGGCCTCACGATGAGCTTTCTCAGCTACTGCGCGCTCCACCAGATCCCCGGCTGGGGAAAGGTGATGGGTCTCCCGGTCGCCGAGCGGATCACGGCGCTGCGAACGCCGGAGGTCCAGAAGGCCCTCCTCGAAGGCACGCACTCGCCGGATGCCGGAGTCTTCAGGAGCCTCGGCAAATTCGGTCGCTACCGGATCGGCGAGACCTATAGCGAGGCGAACCGCGGCCTGACGGGCCGGATGGTGCGGGATCTCGCGGTCGAGCGCGGGAAGAGCGAGTTCGACACGATCCTCGAGATCGTGCTGGCCGACGACCTGCGGACCGTTCTCTGGCCGCAGGCCGCGGATGCGGACGTCGAGGGCTGGTCACTCCGCGCGACGGCCTGGGGAAGCGAGCACACGCTGCTCGGCGGGTCCGATGCGGGGGCGCATCTCGACCGCATGTGCGGGGCGCCTTACACGACGGATTTCCTGGCCGATTGCCTGCGCGGGCGAAAGCTCTGGAGTCTCGA
>JANNQH010000141.1:0-2729 GCA_031400655.1 Deltaproteobacteria bacterium
GCGAGCGGAAGCGGAGCGACGACGGGAACCGAAGGTCGACGGCCGAAGGGATCGGACGGAATCTCGACGGTGCAGGGCTGGGGATCGCGCTGGTGCACGTCCCAGCGTATGCCGCACTCGGAGCAGACGAGCCGGGGACCGAATCGGTGCCCGGCGGCGCCCGGTCGCTCCACGGGATCGGCGGCGACCTCGGGTCCGCGCTCGGCCGGGCGTCTGCCCGGTCCCTTTCGCCCGATACCGCGCCCGTGGTCACCCATTCGACCGATCTCCAGAGCCCGTTCGGAAGCGAGCGGCGCAGTATAGCGGCAGCGGATCTCGGCCGGACGCGAAGGGCGAGCTCAGTCGCGGGGCGACGTGTCGGAGGCGCGCTCGAGATCCGACATGAGCACCGGCCGCTGGCCATCATCGCCGGAAAAGCCGGAAGCGCCGGTGAAACGCGCAGAGAGCTCCGCGCGGCAACTCGATCCTTCACAGAAGACCGAGCGCAGGATGTTCGCCGCCAGCTCGGAGGACCGCGCCCACCAGAGATGACCGTGAACCTGCATGACGACGACGCCGATCTTCGGATCGTTCGCGGGCGCGACTCCGAAGAACCATTCATAGCGACCGGAGGGATCGCGGCCGTTCAGATTGCCCGTCTTCCCCGCGACTTCGATCGAGCCGAGCACCGGAATCCCCCGCCGCGTGCGAAACGCGCGTCGCGCCGTGCCGCGCTTGGTCGTCGCGACCATCAATTCGCGCAGATTCTCGGCGGTCCTCGGGCTGATTACACGCTCCGGCGGCGACGAGGGGGGAAGTGCCAGGGCATGGCCTTGCGCGTCGACGATGCGGTCGATCCAGTGCGGCGTGACCAGGCGGCCGTCGCTCAGCACCGATGCCAGACTCGCGACATGCAGCGGTGTCACGCGGACGCCGTCGAGTCCGCTGCCGAGCTGGCCCAGCTCGTAGCGGCTCGAGGCCGGCTCGACGCGACCCGCCGGGTACCCCAGCGCGGGCGCCTGGGTCCAGCCGAAGAGTGCGAGCATGCGCCGCAGTCGCGGCTCGCCGACGCCGAGGATCGCCCACTGAGAGAAGCACTGATTGTTCGAGGTCGCGATCGCCTCTTCGAGCGTCGCGCGGTTGCCGCGCTTCGGCCGGTCGAGGCGCCGTTGGCTCAGCCGGTATTTATTGCCCTCGTAGAGGCAATCCCAGCCCTGTGGATCCGGTCGCTGCTCGAGCATGGCGGCCGCCGTGACCACTTTGACGATCGAGGCCGCCGGGTAGACGTGCTCGACGGGCAGCACCTTCGGATCCGTCGAGACGTAGGCGAGCAGGCGGCCCGAGCGCGGGTCGATCACGATCGCGATCCCGCGCTCGACGCGGCCCTGGCGCAGGATCTCGAAGACCTTCCCGGTGAGCGACTCGTCGAGGCTGTAGTCGACGCGGACGCGACTCCGAAGGGCGTCGGAATCCGGAGCGTCCGGAGCCGGAAGCCCGAGCTCCCGGGCGTCGACCCATTCGGAGAGCCGGCGCCGACCCGAATCGCGAGCTGCCACGAACGCGGGATCCGCCGCCAGAAGCCTTTCGGCCCCATCTCCAGCGGGCGTCGCCGAGGCCAATGCCTGGACATCCGCGCTGCTGCGCCGGGCTTGCTCGAAGCGCGTCCTGCTCGTCGGCGCGGTGCCGATTCGAAGGCTGGGCAGGGACGTCGGGGCCGCCGTCTCGAAGGCCGGCGCGGGCGCGGCGGGCAGCGGTGTCGGCGCTACCTCGGCGGCAGGCTCGAGATCCGGGCTCGATTCCGGCGCACCGGTGCGGTCGGGCGTGGGCTCGAGCTCAGGAGCGGACGCCGGAGATGACTCCGGGGATGACTCCGGGGATGACTCCGGGGATGAAAAGACGCTGAAGCCCGACGCACCGACCCAGCGGGGCGGCGCCGAGACCGGACCCGTGCCGGACTCCGACGCGAGCGCCAGCGGCGGCGTGTCGCTGCGCCGGCTCGCCTGGCTCGCCCAGCCCAGGGCGAGCAGGGCGGTGACGGTGGACGTGACGGCGGCCTTGCCCAGGGCGGTCAGGCGAGAAGGCCTTTGGCGATAGCGATTGCGGGACCGGCGCGCGAACAGCATCAGGCAATCGCGCTCCAGATTGGGCGCGGTCGACCGCCGGAATGATTCGGGGGAATCTCTTCCATCGCGTCCTGGATCGACGGAACCGCGCTCGGACTACAGGGCAACTTACAGGGCAACGACCGACCTGACTTCGGGAATTTCGTCTTTCAGACGAGCCTCGATCCCCAGCTTGAGGGTGACGGAAGAGCTCGGGCAGCCCGCGCAGGCGCCCTGGAGGATCACCTCGACGATGCCGTCGTGGTAGCCGGCAAAGCGGATCTCGCCCCCGTCCTGCTCGACGTAGGGTCGGACATCGCGCTCGAGGATCGTCCGGATCCTGACCACGATCTCGTCGTCGTCGGCCACGCTCGGCGGCTCGAAGGCGGGCCCGAGGGCCGACGCGCCACTCGCGGCCCAGGCCTTGATCGCGGCGACGATCGGCGCCGCGAGCGCGGTCCACTCGGCGGCCTCCTGCTTGGTCACGGTCACGAAATTCGGCCCGAGCAAGACGCCCGTCACCCCGTCGACGTCGGCGACGTTTGCCGCGAGCGGCGAGACCGCAGCACTCACCCCCTTCTCGAAGGAGGCGGAGGCAACGACATCGGCCACCGTCTGCCCGAGCACCCATTTGATGCTGTTCGGGTT
>JANNQH010000142.1:0-4078 GCA_031400655.1 Deltaproteobacteria bacterium
GCCGGCATCCTGCTGCCGACGATCGCGGCGCTCCTGATCGAGCAGGTCGGCTGGCGCGACGCCCTGGCGCTGCTCGCCGTCGCGAGCCTGCTCGTCACGCTGCCGGCCTTCGCCACCTGGGCGGTCGACCGGCCCGAGGACCTCGGCCAGCTGCCCGAGCCCTATTCCGACGCTGCGAGCTCGGCTTCGCCCTCGAGCCCGGCCTCGCCCGCAGGATCCGCATCCGCCGTGGAGGCACCGCCCGCCTCGACCGGTGAGATCCTCCGGACGCCGCATTTCTGGGCCATCGCGGCGGCCTTCGGACTGCTCTTCTCGAGCAGCCTCATCTCCATCACCTTCACCGTCCCCTACGCCGAGCAGCTCGGCCTCTCACTCCGGGGTGGTGCCTACGTGCTCGCGGCTCGCTCGCTCGCAGCGGTGGCCGGTCAGGTGACACTCGGTTGGCTCTCGGATCGGATCGGGCGGCGGACGGTGTTATGGGGGGCGATCGCGGTCGAGACCGCCTGCTGGTTCGCCGTCGTGCGCGCGCCCAGCATCCTCATCTTCACCCTCGCCGGCATCGGGATCGGCTTCGTGAGCGGATCTTTCGCCCCGCTGCGCGGTGCGCTCGTCGCCCGGGTCTTCGGACGCCGGGACTTCGCCAAGGTTTCGGGGCTGCTCTCGCCGGCGTCGCTGCCCTTCCAGATCCTCGCCGTCCCGCTCGCGGGCCACCTCTACGACCTGTCGGGCGACTATTCGGATGCCTTCCAGATGTTCCTGTTCGTCTTCCCGGTCACGGCCCTCCTGATCGCGTTCATCCCCGACCGGCGCTGAGGTGCCCTCAAGGCAAGATGGTCACGGGCGTTCCCCGCTCGGCATGCCCAGCGAGCCAACGGATGGCCCCATCTTCGAGTGCGACGCATCCCTCGGTCCAGTCGAGATCGAGGTCGCCGCGCCAACGGGCGCCCTCGCCGTGAAAGCCGAGCAAGCCGCCGAGCGCGGTATCCTGCGGCGGCATGCGCCCGGCGCGGTGAGCGGTGAGGATCCGGCGGTAGGTGGTGGTCGAGATCGACTTCTCTCGCAGCGCGCGGTCCGCATCCACGGGCGAGGGATAGTCGATCGGAATGAAGAGATGGAATCGGCTCGAGCGGGGCTCGCCCGCAATATGGTAAGCGCCTTCCGGAATGCGCTGATCCCCGCGGCGCCGCTTGGCCCCGACCGGCTCCCTCGAGAGCGCGATCGGAAAGACCCGGAGCCCGCCCCCGTCGCACCACGCCTCGAGCACACGCTCGCGCTTGCGAACCTCGAGGCGCGAGACCGCCGGACACGGCAGACTGCGGGGGTCCGGAGATGGCGGGGGGGTCGGCGGAATGGTCGACACGCTGGGCGCGGGCGTGACCCCGCTCGGCCCAGCAGGCAAATCGGGAGCAGGATCCTTGGCGATAGGTGAAGCAGGCGGGCGGGCGCAGCCGATCATGAAGACGAGTCCGAGCAGTCCCGAGACGAGCCACGCAAAGACTGGCCGCTGCGCGAAGCCGCGGGCCAGGCGAGTGGATCGAAGCGCGTGGTGCATCGCGTGCGTCTTCCTGCTCCTCAGCTTCACGGCCCTCCCGCGCACCACGCGAGCCGGCGCCCCGCGTACCCCCGAGCTTGCTTTGGCCGCAGCCCCTGCGCCCCTCGCCTCCCTCGCCTCTCTTGTCGGAGCGCCCAGCATCGATCAGGTGGCGCAGGGAGACACACTCCTCGACATCGCCGAACGCCACCGCCTGGGCTTCGACCGGGTTGCGCGCCTGAACCCCGGCCTCGACGCCTGGATTCCAGCGCCGCAATCCCGGGTTCGCCTGCCGACCTTTCACATTCTGCCCGATGCGCCGCACGAAGGTCTGGTCGTGAATCTGCCCGAGCTCCAGCTCTACGACTACGGCGTCGACTCGCAAGCGCCCGAGGTCGTCGCCCTCGCGATCGGCGACCAGCTCGATCCCTCGCTGCTGGGAAGCTTCAAGGTCGGCCAGAAACGCGCCAATCCCGTGTGGCACGTCCCCGCGTCGATCCGCGCCGAGAAGCCCGAGCTCCCCGCCGAAGTTCCGGCGGGGCCCGACAATCCCCTCGGCCCCTACTGGCTCGCGATCGGAGCGACGAGCTACGGCATCCACGGCACCAACAACCGCTGGTCGATCGGCCGGGAAGCGACCCACGGATGCTTACGGCTTTACAACGACGTGGTAGAGCGCCTCTTCGAACGAACGCGGACGGGCACACCCATTCGCCTGCTCTACCAGACGGTCAAGCTCGGGCTGCGCGACGGCATCGTGTACGCAGAGGCGCATCCCGACCGCTATCGCCGGGACCCCGATCGCCTCGCGACCGCGATCGCCCGACTCACCGCGTTGGGCATCGCAGACGACGAAGCCCTGGCCCTCCTCGGCCGGACGGTCGAGGAGGCACGCGGCGAGCCGGTCGCGATCGCGGTGCTCGCGAACTGAACGGCCGGACCCGTTGGTCCGTCCGCTATTTGGAAACCGACTTCTTGAACATCGCATCGGCGCGGCGGGACGCATCGTCGGCACTGGCAGCCGCTGCGGCCGCTTCGCGCTCGGCAGCCGCCGCCCGCTCGACCGCCGCCGAGGCGTTCGCGTTGGCTTCGGCGACGCCGGACTCGAGGCCGGCGATCCGACTGTCGATGGTCTTGTGTTCAGACTCGAGCGCGCCCACTCGCGCAGTCAGCGCGTCGAGGTCACCCGTCGAGGCGCAGCCCAGTAGTCCAGTGCTCGCGATCAAACCGATTGCCCAACCCGCGCTCGAAAATCGTCGACGTGCCATGCATCCCTCCAGCTCTCGTTGATTGATGTCTCTCGTCGATCGATGCCCCGCCATGCGGCCGGGATCGATCGACGCTCTGAGATAACGAGTCTGCAATAAGAAAGCCAGCTCGGAATCAGACTTGGAGCGCGCCAGAGCTCCGCTGGGCCACGGGTCTCGAGCGCCGGGGTGAACTCCCCAGGAACTGAAAGTCCCGCCAGCCCCGACGAGTGGGGCCACGCGCCACAGGGGCCGGCCGGGCTGAGATTCCGGGTTTCTGCCTAGAAAGTGCCGCCCACCGAAGCCGATCAGACCAGCAGATTCCGGTTTTCTGCACCCGCCCGCGCCATTTCTGCTCCCTCCGCACCACAAAACCTCGGACTTGGTGTGCGCTCGGTTCGGGGTGCATGAGCCGGCGTCAGGCAATGGCCGGTCAATGGACGGCCGGCCGGTGGACGGATGGATTGCGGGTAGACGAGACGGGTAAACGAGAGCGGAGGCCAGGATGCGGCGGTTCCAGATGCGCGGTGTGATTCTTGGGTTGGCGACTCTTCTTTCGACGGCCCTCCTGGCGACGAGCTCCCAGGCGAATGACGTGACCAATGTCATCGTCCCCCTCCCGGGCGGCACGAACTACTTCGGCGCGGTCCATACGGATAGCTTTGATTTCATCGACACGTTCAACTTCGGGACGGCCGGCTCCGTGATCGCGAGCCTGAGCCTCGTGACGACCGGATCCGGTGCGAATAACATTGATTTCATCTCTGCAGACCTGAACGGCGTTGCCGTGGCCCTCTCGCCGACGGGCGTATTCGAGACCGGCTCCCTGGGCGACACCGTGCTGACGGGACCCCTCGTCCTCACTGTCCGCGGCAAGAGCGGTGCGACCGGCGGCGTCTTCGCGTCGTACGCCGGCACGCTGAACGTCATCCCGGAGCCCTCGACTGCGCTGATGATGGGACTCGGGCTGGGCGGCCTCGGTCTCGCGGCTCGCCGCGCGCGAGCCTGCTGACGGCGAATGGAGTTCGATCCCCAGGCGCTGTCTGAGCTGCCCGACCCGTATCCGATCTTCGCCGATCTGCGCGAGCACCATCCGGTCCACTACAGCGCCGAACACGACCTCTGGGTCGTTTCCCGCTACGAAGACGTTCGTCGGGTGCTGCTCGACGCCGAGACCTTCGCCTCGGGCAAGGGAACGGTCCCGACCGGTTTCGTGGCAGCCAAGCCGATGCTGATCACGCAGGATCCGCCCTACCACACCCACCTGCGCAGTGCGGTCCATCTCGCCTTCACGCCCCGC
>JANNQH010000143.1:0-21886 GCA_031400655.1 Deltaproteobacteria bacterium
CCGAAGAGCCCGGAGACTGCGGGCAGCGGCGGCTTCGCCCGCACGATTCCCCGCCGACCCTCGAGACTCTCGAGCATCGCCGTCTCCTCGCCGCAGACGTACGAGCCCGCCCCGACGCGCAGCTCGAGCTCGAAGGCATGCCCACTCCCGAGCACGCTCGCTCCGAGCCAACCGGCGTCTCGCGCGCCTTCGATCGCCGCCCGCAGCGTTCGCACCGCGTCGGGATATTCGGAACGCACGTAGACGAAGCCCCGCGTGGCCCCCACCGCGATCGCCGCGATCAACATGCCCTCGATCAGCAGATACGGATCGCCCTCGAGCAGCATGCGGTCCGCGAAGGTCCCCGAGTCGCCCTCGTCCGCATTGCAGACGACGAACTTCTGCGACGCGCTCGCGTCGGCCACCGTGCGCCACTTGATGCCCGCCGGAAAAGCGGCCCCGCCCCGGCCCCGGAGGCCGGATTCGAGCACTTCCTGCCGGATCGTCTCGGGCGAGCGAGCGAGCGCCGCGCGCAGGCCGTGCAGGCCGCCGTTCGCTCGATAGTCGGCGAGGGAGAGCGGGGCCGTGATTCCCGCGCGGCAGAAGATCTGGCGGCGCTGGCGTGCGAGGAAGGGCAAATCCGCGAACGATCCGAGCGACAGGGCGTGCGCTCCGCCGCGCAGGAACCCGGCGGAGAAGAGCGACGCTACGTCGGCGGTCGACACCGGCCCGTACCCGACCCGGCCGCTCGCCGTCGAAATTTCGACGAGGGGCTCGAGCCAGAAGGCGCCGCGGGAGCTGGTGCGCACGATCGCGAGCGCGTCGCCCCGGGCCGCCGCCTCCGCGGCGATGGCCTCCGCCACCTCGTCGGCGCCCGCGGCCCGGGCCGCACTGTCCCCGGAGAGGTAAAGGACGGTCGCCGGCCCGCCCGCTGCGGCCGGGCGAGGGTTCGCGTTGGGATACGAATGAACCGCGATCTCGCTCGTCGACTTCGATTCCTGGGGCGCGTCCAAGAACCGGTCGAGCCGCTCCGGCGTCAGTCGCGCATGCAATCGCCCATCGATGCGCGCGGCGGGTGCCGACGCGCAGAGACCCAGGCAATAGACCGGCAGGACGCTTCGGCGGCCGTCGCGAGCGGTGATCTCCCCGTCGCGGCAGCCGGCGTGTGCACGCGCGCGGGCGAGCAGCGCCTCGCCCCCTCGCGCCTGACACGCCTCGGCGCGACACACCTCGACGAGACTCGCGCCGAGCGCGTCGCTTCGAAAATCCGAGTAGTAGGTCACGACGCCGTGGACCTCGGCGCGCGAGAGATCGAGGCCTCGGGCAATCACTGGAACCGCTTCGTGCGGGATTCGGCCCAGTCGCCCCATCAGTCGATGAAGAATCGGGAGCAAGGCCCCGTCGAGAGACCCGAGCTCGGCCAGGGCCGCCGACACCTCGTCCTGCCACGAATCGGGCTCGATTCTTTCAGAGTGGGCGCTTTCCATGCTCTCCCGCCGGATCGCGCTTGGTGGACCGCGATCGCGCTTCCGGGCCGACATGCTCGCGGCCAGGGCGTGGCTCATCAGGGAGTTTGTCAGATACCGCCCGGGGGACACAAGCCCGCGTCGCGCGGAGGGGTGCACCAAACGGTCCAGCAGCGAGCAATCGCGATGCAGCGGCACGGGCGTCGAGTTGCCGGCTATCGCCCGGAACAGTAGGTTCCGCGCCGTGTTGTATCCCGATGCGAAGCAGCGGATGGTCCTGGGCTGGCAGATCCGATGGATTGCCGGCCTCTTATGTCTGCTGACCGTCGCCGCCGGAACGATTCCGGCGCACGCGTCGGATGCCGTCGACTCCCTGCTCGATACGAAGAGCGGTGTCCTGTTCGCCACTTCCCATGCGGACCATGCGAAGCGAACTTTCGGGCACGACCTGGGCACGACCACCGGGACGTTGCTCGGCTCGAGCTCCACCTGGGAGCCCGAGCTCGAAGACGACCAGGCGGACGTGTCGGCGACGACCGTCGCGATCTCGCTGTGCGTCGTTCGCGAGTCGCGCCGATCTGCCCGACACGACGAACAGGCTCCCCGCCCCGCCTTCGAGCCGGGCCTCCTCACTCCTCGCGCTCCTCCTCGCGCCTGACAGGATCCCGCCCCCGCGCGGGAAACACGATCGAATCGCCTCGTGCGCGCTGCGCGCGGGCGCGTCCATCCCTGTCAACCTGAGGACACTGTTTTGTCGAATCTCATCCCGCGAAAGGCCGCGTCCGGCTTTCCGATCCAAGATCTCAAGTCCGGCTTCCTCGTCTCCCTGATCGCGCTTCCCCTCTGTCTCGGAATCGCCCTCGCCAGCGGCTTCCCACCGATCAGCGGTGTGTTGACCGCGATCGTGGGCGGCGTCCTCGTGAGCCACCTCGGCAGCGCACGCCTCACCATCAAGGGCCCGGCGGCGGGCCTGATCGTGATCGCCATCGGAGCCGTCAGCGAGCTCGGCATGGGCGACCCGGTCACTGGCTACAAACGGGCGCTCGCGGTGGGCGTCGTCGCGGCGCTGATCCAGATCGCGTTCGCGCTCTTCCGCGTCGCGACCGCCGGCGTCGCCATCTCGCCCTCGGTCGTCCACGGCATGCTCGCCGCGATCGGCGTCATCATCATCTCGAAGCAGTCCCATGTCCTGCTCGGTGTGACGCCGACGGCGAAAGAGCCCCTCGAGCTGCTCGCGCAAATCCCGAACAGCCTGATGCACATGAACCCGGACGTCGCCCTGATCGGCGCGCTCGCGCTACTGATCCTGTTCGGGATGCCATTCCTGCCCTTCCAGTGGGCAAAGAAGGTTCCGGCGCCGCTCTTCGTGCTCGCAATGGCAGTTCCTCTCGGCATCTACTTCGACCTGGGCCACGACCACGTCTATCGATTCTGGGGCGACAACTTCCAGGTCGGCCCAAAAGCGCTGGTGACCCTACCCGGCTCGATCCTCGATGCAATCGCGTTTCCGGATTTCTCCCAGATCACCTCGGCGATCTCGATCAAGTACATCTTCATGTACGCGCTGGTCGGGACGATCGAGTCGACGCTGACCGTGCTCGCGGTCGATTCGATGGATCCCGAGCGAAAGCCGTCGGATCTCAATCGCGACCTCTTCGCCCTCGGCATCGGCAACCTCGTGTCCTCCATGATCGGCGGCCTGCCGATGATCTCGGAGGTCGTGCGAAGCAAGGCGAACGTGGATGCCGGAGCCCGCTCGCGCTGGTCGAATTTTTTCCACGGCTCCTTTCTGCTGCTGGCGGTGGCCCTCGCCCCTGCCCTGCTCCATCACATCCCGCTGGCCGCGCTGGCCGCGATGCTGGTCTTCACCGGCGTCCGACTCGCCTCACCGCGCGAGTTCAACCATGCCTGGAAGATCGGTCCGGACCAGTTGCTTCTGTTCACCGCGACGCTCGTCGTCACGCTCGCGACCGATCTGCTGATCGGGGTCGGCACGGGACTCGCCCTCAAGATCCTGCTCCACTGGATCCGCGGCGCTTCACCCGCAACCTTGATCGGAACCCGCGTGGAGCGATCGGAGTCCGGGGACGAGCTCCGACTGACGCTGCGGGGGGCCGCCGCCTTCCCGAGTCTGTTGAAGGTCCGCGGCGAGCTTGCGACCGTGGGTGTGGGAGTCAATCGGGTGGTCATCGACCTGGCCCAGGTCCGGCTGGTCGATCACACCTTTCTCAATCGGATCGACGCGATGGCCGCGGAGATCGGGCCGACCATGCTCGTGATCGAAGGGCTTGACGGCATGCGCTCGAGCTCCGCTCACCCACACGCCACCCGCAGAAAGTAGGTCGTGTCATGAGCGCGCAGATCCACCGAGCCCACACACCAGGGAACGCTCAGTCGACCCTTGCCGCCGAGATCGAAGAGGCAGCGACGTGGCTGCCCGAGCAGGCGCCGCTCAGCACCTTCGTCCACCACAACACACTCCACCATCTCGAAGACCTGCCCTTCGAAGAAGCCGTCGTGGTCGGATCGAAGCGGCTGCGGACCTCGGCCTTCCAATCGGAGGCCGCGTTCGCCGAGCATCTGCGCAGCGGCCGGATCCAGCGGCGAGACGTCGAGGCCGTCGTCGACGCGCGCACCGAACAGCCGGGGCGACTGCTCTTTTCCGGCGGGCCGAGCGTGCGCGAATTTCGTGGCTTTCGGCTGCGCCACTACTTCGAGGTTCCGTCGGGTGCTGCGCTGCGCTGGACGCTCCAGGAAGGCGGTGCCGGGGCGCAGATGGCAAGCGGTGTCGACGAGCTCCGGCGCCCGGCAATCCTCGCGCGGGGACCCGAAGCGGCCAGCCTCGCAGCGCTCTGGTCCGCGCTCGAAGCGAGCGCGCCGCCGATCCGCGAATCGCATGCCCCGAGCGGGCGCTGGCGGGACCGCCTGCGCGACAAAACCGGGATCGACACCGACGAGTGGGTGCACCCGCTCTTGATCCGGCTCTCGGCGGCGTTCCTCGACCAGGGCGTGGCCTACTGGCGCATGCCCGATCGGGAGATGGGTTTTCTCGTGGCGTTCCGGCGACTCTACGGTCGCCGCGTGGGTCCACCGGCTCGCTGGGCCCGGGGCCTGCCCGCCCTCGTCGCCTCCCAGGAAAAGCTCGGACTCAGCGCAGAAGAGACGATCGAATGGGCGCTCGGCGAGCTCGGCGTCACGCAGGGCCAACGCGTGGACTACCTGCGCGATACGCTGATCTCGCTGCGCGGCTGGGCCGGCATGATGAAGCAGTTCGAGCACCGCCCCGATCGCGCGCCGGTCGAGGCGCTGCCCGCGCGGCTCGCGGACTATCTGGCGGTCCAGCTGATCCTCGACCTGTTCGCGGCGAAGGCCTGCGCCCGGGACGCGCTCGACCATGCTGGCCCGCTCGCTGGACTCCCGACGACGATTCCGGTCGCGCGGGCCGAGCGCGACAGCGCACTCGTCTATGAGAGCTACCTGCTCGCCCAGCTCTCGGAGGTGCCCTTCGAAAGATTCCTCGAACCCGCAGTCGCCCGAGCCTGGCTCGAGGCCGTGGCGAGCTTCGGCTCGATCGAGCGGCGCTGCCTACTCCATCTGGCCTACGAGCGACGCCACCGCGTCGAGGTGCTCGATGCGCTGGCGATCCATTCGCGGACGGCGTCCTCACGGAGCGATACGGCTTCGTTCCAGGCGATCTTCTGCATCGACGATCGCGAGGAATCGACGCGTCGACATCTCGAAGAGATCGAGCCCTCCGTCGAGACCTTCGGATATGCGGGCTTCTTTGGCGTCGCGATGGACTATCGCGGACTCGACGACGTCCGCTCGCGTCCGCTCTGCCCAGTCGTGATCCAGCCCGCGCACCGGGTTTCCGAGGTTTCCGCCTCGTCGCCCGAGCACGAGAAGTACATGACCCGGCGCCGGCGGCGCGGCGTCGCCCAACACGCCTCCGTAATCGGCAGCCGCACGCTCGTCCGGGGCGGCCTCACGAGCCCCTTCTTCGGCCCGCTCTCGACGATCCCCTTGGTCGGCCGCGTGCTCTTTCCGAGACTCGCCCACCGGATTGCCCACTGGCTCGAAGAGCTCGGCGTCGAGCGACCGGTCACGCGCCTCGCAATCGAAGCCGATCCGGATCAGGACATCCAGGCTGCGATCCGGAGCGGCTACACCATCGACGAGATGGCAGGCGTCGTCGCCTCGGCGCTGCGTACCATGGGGCTCGACCAATCCCTCTCACCCCTCGTGCTCGTCGTGGGTCACGGCTCATCGAGCCTGAACAACCCCCACGAAGCCGCCCACGACTGCGGTGCCACTGGCGGCGGCCGAGGCGGACCGAACGCCCGCGCCTTCGCCGCGATGGCGAACCACCCTAACGTGCGAGCGGAGCTCGCACGCCGCGGAACGCCCATCTCGCAGGCGGTCTGGTTCCTCGGCGCCTATCACAACACCTGCGACGACGGGATGACTTACTACGACGAGGATCTCGTCCCGAGCACCCACGCCGCCGTCCTCGCCCGCGCGAAGAAGACGATGGCCGCCGCCTGTGTCCGCGAGGCCCACGAACGCTGCCGGCGCTTCGAGACGGCGGCGCTCACGATCGCCGTCGATCAGGCGCTCGAGGAGGCCGAGGAGCACGCGGTCGACCTCGCCCAGCCGCGCCCCGAATACGGTCACGCGACCAATGCCGTGTGCCTCGTCGGCCGGCGCCAAAGGACCAGAGGGCTCTTCCTCGATCGCCGAGCCTTTCTCGTGTCCTACGACCCGACAACGGATCCCGACGGGGCGCGGCTGGCGCCCCTGCTGCTCGCGGTGGGGCCGGTCGGCGCCGGCATCAACCTCGAGTACTACTTCAGCTTCGTCGATCCGGCAGGCTACGGCTGCGGTACGAAGCTGCCCCACAACATCGTGGGCCTGCTCGGCGTCATGGACGGCCACGCGTCGGACTTGCGCACGGGCCTCCCGTGGCAGATGGTCGAAATCCACGAGCCCGTCCGGCTGCTCGTCGTGGTGGAAGCCAGGAAACCAGTGCTGGAGAAGATCCTCGCCGACCAGCCCGGCTTGATGAAGCTCGTGAAGAATGGTTGGATCCAATTCGTCTGTTGGGATCCCGACTCCCCCGACCTCTTCGTGTTCGAGAAGGGCAAGCCGCAGCCTTACACGCCCGAGTCGAAGTCGTTCCCCAGCGCGTCGACCTCCCTCGACTACTACCGCGGTCACCGTGAACACCTTCCCCCCGCTCACATCGGTGTGGGGGTGAGGCGGTGACGGTCATTTCGTCGACCTGGACGACCGCGCTGCTGGTCGCTTTGCCGGCCCTTCCTTTCCTTGCCGTGCTAGCCCTAGGCATCCTGCGCTGGGCCACCGGAAAACGCGCCGAGGAACGCATCGTTTGGGCGGTCCTCTACGCCGCCTTCGCCGGCACGGCGCTCGCGAGCGCGCTGCTCGCGTTCCAGCTCTTCGCGACTGAAAGACTCGCGATCGAAGCAAACCTGGGCGACTGGTTCGCCATCGGCCACTACCACTTCCCGTGGCGACTGCGCGGCGACCGTCTCTCGCTGCCCTTCGCGCTGTTTGCGTCGATCCTGGTCGGCGTCGTCGCGAGCTTCTCGCGCAAATACCTGCACCGGGAAGAGGGCTTTCACCGCTTCTATCTGCTGCTCGGCCTCTTCGGGGCCGGCGTCGAGCTCGTGGTCCTGGCGGGCAGCCTCGACCTGCTGTTCTTCGGCTGGGAAATGGTGGGGCTCGCCTCCGCCCTCTTGATCGCCTTCTTCCACGATCGACCGAAGCCCGTCGAGCACGCCCTGCGCGCGTTCGTCACCTACCGCGCGTGCGATGTCGGGCTGCTCGCGGCGATCGTCTGGATGCATGCGACGACGGGCGGCGCGGCGCTGGATTTCGTGGGCCCGGGACTCCGCTGGCCGGGCCTCGTGGTGCCGAGCGAGGCGCGAGATGCGCTGATCGTCGCGTTCCTTTTACTATGGGCCTCGATCGGGAAGTCGGCGCAAGTCCCGCTCGGCGGCTGGCTCCCTCGCGCTATGGAAGGGCCGACGCCCTCCTCCGCCATCTTCTATGGTGCGATCTCGGTCCACCTGGGTCCGTATCTCCTGCTGCGTTCCGCCCCGGTGCTCGAGGCCGCGCCTCTCGCCGCCTGGGCCGTCGTCGCGGTGGGGCTCGCGACGGCGCTCCATGCGACCTTCGTCGGCCGCGTGCAGAGCGACATCAAGAGCGCCCTCGCCTACGCCTCGATGACCCAGCTCGGGCTCATCTTCGTCGAGATCGGACTCGGACTTCATCTCCTGGCGCTCGCCCACATCGTTGGCCACGCCTCGGTCCGAAGTCTCCAGATCCTGCGCTCACCGAGCCTGCTCCACGACCACCAGCACCTCGAGCAGGCCATGGGCCAGCAGCTGCCGCGCACCGGCGGTCATCTCGAAGGCCTCGTCCCCGCAAAAATCCAACCCTGGCTCTACCGCCACGCCCTCGAGCGCGGTTATTTCGATGCGCTGCTGATCGACTGGGTGGTCGAGCCGTTCTACCGAACCTTCCGCGCTCTCGACCGAATGGAGTCCCGCTTCGAGATCTGGGCCGGCGGCGAGGCGGAGGCTCCGGATCCGACCAGCGGACTCGACCTGTTGGAGCAACGACGATGATCCATGTCGCCCCGCTCGTGGTCGCAGGATGCTGGCTGTTATTCGCCTATGGCCCCGTGCGCCCCGAGTCCTTCGCCACGGCCCGCCGGCGGATGGCCCTCGTCTGTGCCTTCTCCCTGCTCGCGCTCGCCGCCGTCTGGCTCCACATGGACTCCAGAGCTGGCGGCGGGAAGATCCTCGAGCTCGGAGGTTGGCAGCTCGCGCTGTCCGATCGCGGATTCGCCGGAATGGCGCCAGTGCTCATCGCCGGGATTGGCATCGTGGCCGTGGCGATGGCCGATTCCATTTCGCATTCGATCGCAACCCTGCGCCGGATCCTCGCGCTCCTGGCGATTGCAATGGCCTTCGTCGCGGTCGACGAGCCGGTGCTCCTCGCGCTGCTCTGGGGGCTCTCGCCGTGGATCGCCTGGCAGGAGCTGCGCGAACGCTTCGGCGGCCGTGGGGTCGCACGACTCTTCGCCCTCTACCACGTCGCAAGCGTGTCCTGCTTCCTGGCGTCCGTGGCCTTCGGAAAAATCGGCTGGGCATTCTCGAGTCTGCTGCTCATGTTACCGGCCATCGCCCTGCGCGACGCGAGGATTCCCGGCCACAGCTGGTTTCCCTACTTCGTCGAGAAAGCGCCGCTGGGACTGGTCGTCGCCTTCACGGCGCCCCAGCTCGGGCTCTTCGCCCACCTCGCCCTCCTGGGCGATGCGCTGCCGCCGGACATGGCCCGCTTCGTCCCGCTGATCGGCGCCGTGACCGCCGTCGTCGCCGCGGCCCTCGGCGTCGTGCAGACCTCAGCCCGTCGCGCGCTCGCCTATCTCCTGATGAGCCAGACCGCCCTGGTCTCGCTCGGCCTCGGCGGCACGTCGGAGGTCGCCCGCGCAGGATCGATGCTCGCCTGGCAGGTCCTCGCCCTCGCCACGACCGGCTTTGCCATGACGATCTCCGCCCTCGAAGCGCGGCGCGGCGAGCTCAGCCTCGCGACCCACTCGGGCTACTTTTCGAGGACGCCGCGGATGGCGGCCGGATTCATGATGATGGGTCTCGCCAGCGTCGGCTTCCCGATGACGCTCGGCTTCATCGCCGAAGACTTGCTCGCGCAGGGGGCGATCGAGGGCAACCCGATCTGGGCCTTTGCGCTGATCGGGGCGACGGCCCTGAACGGCATGAACGTGATGCGTGCGTTCTTCCGGCTCTTCTCGGGTCGCCGAATCCACACCGGCGAGACGGATCTCACCGGTCGTGAGTCCTATGCGCTCTCGCTCGTCCTGCTCGCGCTCCTGCTCGGCGGCCTCGCCCCGAATTGGCTGCTGTCGCAGGAATTCGGTCACTCGACCCGGCATTCGACGCGGCCGGCGATCCACCTGTCCGAGAGCTCGCCTCCGGCATCGCGCTGACGCACCATCGGGGTCCGCGAGGTTCCGAATTGACCGCCGCCTCCCCTTCCAGCGACCTCGACTCCCATAAACAGCTCGTCCGGCGCTATTTCGACGCAATCGGCGCCGCCGATCTCGACGCCCTCGCGAAGCTCCTCGCCCCCGATCTCCGCGTCCGTTGTGCCGGTGGAACCGGAACGATCGGTACCGTCGAATTCGAGTCCTTCGAAGCCCTGGCGGACGACATCCGCCACAACCTCGGCGAGCTCTACGATGCGAGCGTCGGCATCCAACCCGAGATCCTGAACCTCACCGCCGAGTCTGACCGCGTCACCGCCGAAGTCCGCATCCGCGGGCGCTCCGCCCGCACGGGGGCAGCGTACGACAACCTCTACGCATTCTTCTTCTGGATTCGCGCGGGCACGATCGTCGAGATCCACGAGCATCTCGACACGACCTACGTGGGGACGGTGCTGCTCCAGCCGGCGGGCATCGCGTCGGGGGCGGAGATGCCGTGGCTCGGCCACGCCTCCCCGTCTGTGACACAATGCGCGCAGGAGGATCCATCCATGCATCGTTTCGAAGGCAGGGTCGTGATCGTCACCGGCGCGGCGCGAGGCACGGGCGAGACCACGGCCCGCCGCTTTGCGGCCGAGGGCGCCACGGTCGTCGTCGCCGATATCCGCGACGAACTGGGCGAGACCGTCGTGAAGGGGATTGGCGGCACGGCTCGCTATGTCCATCTCGACGTGACGCTTGAAGCGGACTGGGCTCGCGCGATGGACACGGTGACACGCGAGCTCGGGCGTCTCGACGTGCTCGTCAACAACGCGGCAATCCTGCACCTCGGACCCCTCGCAAAGACGTCGCTCGAGACCTGGAACCGCGTCGTCGCCGTGAACCAGACCGGACCCTTCCTCGGAATCCGAGCGGCGATCGAGCCGATGCGCGCATCCGGCGGCGGCTCGATCGTCAACATCGCCTCCATCGACGGACTCGAGGGCATGAACGGCGTCTCCGCCTACGCGTCGACCAAGTGGGCGCTGCGTGGCCTGTCGCGCTGTGCCGCCCTCGAGCTCGGCCGCTTCGGGATCCGCGTGAACACCGTCTGTCCGGCTGGCGGCAACGACGAGATGTCGGCGCCCTTCCGCCCGCCCGGCATCGATGCCAAGGGCTTCCTCGAGAACCGCGCGATCCCGCGCCGCGCAAGCCTCGACGAGATCGCGTCCATGATCCTCTTCCTGTGCTCCGACGAGGGCGCCTTCTGTACCGGCAGCGACTATGTGGTCGATGGCGGCCACACGAGCGGCACCTTCGTGCCGGGTATCGCGAACGCATGATGGATGCGGAGCGTCCGAAACGCAGAACGCCTCCGACCGAAGTAGCCGGAGGCGTTCAGGTTTTTTGGAGCACGAGACCAGATTCGAACTGGCGACCCTCACGTTGGCAACGTGATGCTCTACCAACTGAGCTACTCGTGCATTGAATCGTGCATTGAATCTTGCATTGAATCTTGCATTGAACCGTGCATCGAAGCTTTTTAGCCGCAGCCCGCTGGTTGGTTCAGCGGCGCGGGCCCCAGTGTGTAAACGACGACTGCCTCGGCGTCAAGAATGGGCTGAAGACGATTCCAGACCCCTGCTCGGCCCCTGTCCTACAGCCGCGTGATCTTCTCCCGGTCGTTCTTCACGGCCTTCGTCGCGTTGCGGGTATCGAAGACCCGGGGGCCCAGCCGCACGACCCGGTCGTAGTCGACGTTCGGGTGATCGGTCAGGACGACGACCAGGTCCGAGCTGCGCAGCGCCTCGTCCGTCAGGTCTACCGACTTGAAGCGCTCGCCCGCAATGTCGCACTCCGCGACGAAGGGATCGTGGTAGCGGACGTCGGCGCCCCGGGCGCGCAGGCTGGCGATCACGTCGAGGGCCGGTGACTCCCGCATGTCGTCGACACTCGCCTTGTAGGCGACGCCCAGCGCGAGAATGTGGGAGCCGTTCACGGCCAGGCGATCCTCGTTCAACATCTCCGCCACCCGGTCGACCACGTGGTCGGGCATCGCCGAGTTGACCTCGGTCGCGAGCTCGATGAAGCGCGCCGGAAAATTGAGCGACTTCATCTTCCACGACAAATAGGCGGGGTCGACGGGAATGCAGTGGCCGCCGAGGCCGGGGCCCGGGGTGAACTTCATGAAGCCGTAGGGCTTGGTCGCCGCGGCGTCGATCACCTCCCAGACATCGAGATCGAGCTTCTCGCACATCAGCGCGACCTCGTTCACGAGGCCGATGTTGATCATGCGGAAGGTGTTCTCGAGGAGCTTCACCATCTCCGCTGCCTGGGTCGAAGAGACCGGCACGATCGTGTCGAAGACGGTTCCGAAGACCTGGCACGCCAGCGCGGTGCAGAGCGGCGTCTCACCGCCGACGACCTTCGGCACGTTCTTGACCTTGAACTTGGTATTCGCGGGATCGATTCGCTCTGGCGCGAAGGCCAGGGCAAAGTCCTTGCCGATCGTGAGGCCTGCGTCCTCGAGCAACGGGATCACGAATTCGTGGGTCGTGCCGGGATAGGTCGTGCTGCCGAGGATGATGAGCTGGCCCGCGCGCAGGTGCTTTCGGATCTCGTCGACGGCGGAGGCAATGAACGAGACGTCTGGGTCGCGCGTCTTGCGCAGCGGCGTCGGCACGCAGATGTTGATCACGTCCATCTCGCCGAGCTGATCGAAGTCGCTCGTCGCTGAGAAACGCTTGGCCTCGACCATCTTGACGAGGGCGGACGATTCAACGTCCCCGATGTAGGAGCGGCCCTGGGCGAGCGAGCGGATCTTGGTCAGATCGATGTCGAAGCCCGTCACCCGAAAGCCCGCATTCGCGAGCTCCAACGCCAGGGGAAGGCCGACATAACCGAGACCGATGACGCCGATACGGGCCTCGCGGGCATCGATCCGGTGGCGCAGGTCTTCTAGCTTGCTCATGACGTGAGTCCTTTTCCGTTCTACTCCGACTGATGACCGGTGGAGGCCGGACTGCGCCAGCCGAAATAATCCGAGAAATACAAATAGCCCGACCACAGCGTGAGTACCGTGGCGATCACAAGAAGTGTCATCCCGATGTCGTGGGCCGGGAGACCGACGGTCTCGAAGTGAAAGAGGAGCGCAGCTGTGGCGACCGTCTGGGCGATCGTCTTGAGCTTGCCGGGGCCCGTTGCCGCCACGATCTGTCCGTGGGAGGAGGCGATCCCGCGCAGGCCCGTGACGGCGAGCTCCCGGCCGACGATGACCACGACCATCCACGAGGCCCAGAGGGGAATCCGCCCGATCGACAGCAGCATGATCAGCGCGGTCGACACGATCAGCTTGTCCGCCAGCGGGTCGAGGAGCTTTCCGATCCGCGTGATGTCCTTGCCGCCACTGCGCCGGGCGAGCCAGCCATCCAGGATGTCGGTCACCGCCGCGAGGATGAACGCCCAGGCCATGAAGCGGCTGCCCGAAACCGTCGTCGCCATGGGTAGGAACAAGAGCACCGGAACGACCCCGATGCGCAACATCGTCACGCTGTTGGGCAGATTCCAGAAGCGTTCACGGACGAGCTCGGCCGGCATCGGATGGGCCTCGCGGGCGGGCACGGCGACGGCGTCTCGGTCCATGGATCCCTCGCTGTCGAAAGCTTCCGTTTTCGCCTGGGCCCCCGCGGACATCCATCCGGTCAGGGACCCACGCGCGAGGCCAGCGGAACCGATCCGTTCGCGCCCTCGACCGGGTCCGTGGCCCGCACGCCCGCCGTGATGCCGGCTGCGTGCGTGCGCTCGAGTTGCTGGAAATCTGCGCGATAACGGCGATAGTACTCGAGCACCCGTTTGATGTAAGCCCGCGTCTCGCGGTAGGGCGGTACCCCGCGATGGCGATCGACGGCCCCCGGACCGGCGTTGTATGCCGCGAGGGCCCGGGCGACGTCGCCGTACCGATCGAGCATCGCCCGCAGATACCGGACGCCCCCGTCGATGTTGTCGACGACACCGAAGGGCCGCTCGACACCCAGACCCGCAGCGGTGGCCGGCATCAGCTGCATCAGACCCTGGGCGCCCACCCGGGAGACCGCATGGGGCTTGAAGTTGGACTCCGCCGCGATCACCGCCTTGACCAGGCCGGGCTCGACGTCGTGCAGGGTGGCGACCTCCAGGATCAGCTGGTCGTAGTCGCGTTCCGTGGGGACCTTGACGTGCCGGGGCGGCGCAAACGCGAGGCCTTCCACGCGGACCGGATCCTCGCGCTCGTAGCGGGTGTCCACTGGGGCGTCGGTGAAGTGCATGACGCCCCCCGCATCGACGAAGCGGTAGACGGCGCCCCCCGCCCGGGACGAATCCGGCGCGCTCACAACCAACACAACGACGAGGCTGAGCAGGTGACAGAGACGGGAGCTGATTGCACGCCGAGCCATCGCTCCCTCCTTCGGCCCGTGTGGACCTCTCGGGTCATCCCGCGTTGCGACCCCATGGGGTCGAGTATGCTTCGACTTCCAGCTTGGAAGCGTCTCCAAGGGGCCGATAGACTTTTCAATTTTCAACCATCGGAGCCTTTCGGGCGGGACCTGAGAGGACGCCCCCGTGAATCCAGCGCTCCGCGCAGACGGGACGCAGCTCTTCGGCGGGCGAGTTCGATACAGACCAGTTCCACCGGCAGGAGAACGGCATGAGCGACCCCTCGCACGCTGCCAGCCCACGCGCTGTCAGCCCACGCAGCCAGTCGGCGTCGACCCGCCCGGGCGACACGACTTCGGCCCGGCGCTTCGATTTCCTCGTCCTGGGCTCGGGTCTCGCGGGTCTCCACTACGCGCTCCGCGTCGCCGACGTGGGTGACGTCGCGATCATCACCAAACGCAAGGCGACCGATTCGGCGACCGACTGGGCCCAGGGCGGCATCGCCGCCGTGATGGATCCCTCCGATTCATTCGAGGCCCATGTACGCGACACGCTGAACGCGGGCGCTGGGCTCTGCCACGTCGACACCGTGCGCTTCGTGGTCGAGCGCGGCCCAGAGGCGATCCATGGCCTGCGCAAGAGCGGCGTCGAGTTCGATCCGGCGCGCCAACCCGGTGGACCGGTGCCCTTCGATCTCACACGCGAAGGCGGACATACGCGTCGCCGCATCCTCCATCGCCGCGACGCCACCGGCCGCGAGATCGAGCGCTCACTGCTCGCCCGCGTACGGGCCCATCCGCGCATCAGTCTGTTCGAGGACTACTGCGCGATCGACCTGATCACGACGACGAAGGCCGGCCGCACCGAATCCAATCGGGTGCTCGGCGCCTACGTCCTCGACGCGACGACCGGCGACGTCCATTCCTTCACCGCCCCGATCACGCTGCTCGCGACCGGCGGAGCCGGCAAAGTCTACCTGTACACCAGCAATCCCGACGTCGCGTCCGGCGACGGCATCGCGATGGCCTATCGCGCGGGGGCGACGCTGGCCAACATGGAATTCATGCAATTCCACCCGACCTGCCTCTATCATCCGCAGGCGAAGTCGTTTCTGATCTCGGAAGCAGTTCGCGGTGAAGGCGCCGTCCTCCGGCGCCGGGACGGCCACGCCTTCATGAGCGACTACCACGAGATGCGCGATCTCGCGCCCCGCGACGTCGTGGCCCGCGCCATCGACACCGAGCTGAAGCGAACCGGCGACGACTACGTCGTACTCGACCTCTCGAACAAGGACCCAGCCTACATCCGCGGTCGCTTCCCGACGATCTTCGAGCGCTGCCTCAAATACGGCATCGACATCACCCACGAATCGATTCCAGTCGTGCCCGCTGCGCACTACACCTGCGGTGGAGTGCGCACGAACTTGAAGGGCGAGACGGACATCCCGAATCTCTTCGCCGCCGGCGAGGTCACGTCGACGGGGCTTCACGGTGCGAATCGACTCGCCTCGAACTCGCTGCTCGAGGCGCTCGTATTCGCCGAGGCAGCCGCCACGGAATCGATCGCGCGGCTCGCCCAGGTCCCGCCCCCTGGAGACGTCCCGGCCTGGCGCCACGGCAAGGCGACCCAGATCGACGAGGCGGTCGTGATCACCCAGAATTGGGACGAGATCCGGCGCTTCATGTGGAACTACGTCGGGATCGTGCGAAGCGATCGCCGCCTCTCTCGGGCCCAGCACCGCATCGAGACCCTGCGCGAGGAGATCAACGAGTACTACTGGGACTTCCGCGTCTCGCCGGAGCTCGTCGAGCTGCGAAACCTCGCGACGGTGGCGGACCTCGTGATCCAATCGGCGCGCCTGCGCAAGGAGAGCCGCGGGCTCCACTACAACCTCGACCATCCCGAGCGCGACGACGTTGGCTTCGGTCGGGATACGCTGATCCAACGTGGAGAGTCGCCCTGGATCAGCCCCGGTTAGCGCGAGCCTGTGACGATGGTCCTCACGAGCACATTCTGGCCCCGGTCGAGAGATCCTCGCTGTGGGACGCCGTGCGGCGGTTCGCATATCTCCTCGCGGTGCTCGCCGCAAGCGCCCTCGCCCTGGCCCCCGCTGCCGCGGCCCTGATCTTCGCGAGTCCCGAGTTCGAGCCGCGCGAGGCCCTGCCCCCCGATTTCCCGTACTGGGACCACGTGACGCAGCGCCGCTACGAGGGCCCATCGGTGGTCTACCTGGGCAACGGCTTCGCCCTCACGGCGCGCCACGTGGGCATGGGAGAGGTTTTCCTGCGCGGCGAGATCGTGCCGCCAGTGGCCAGCTCGAAACGAACGCTTCTCAACGCGAACGGAACACCGGCGGACGCGATGCTCTTCGAGGTCGCCCTGCCCGAGAGCTTCGAGGACCTTCCCCTGCTGCCGATCGCGACCGAAGGACCCCGGCTGGGCGAGGAAGTCCTGTTGATCGGATTCGGACGGGGCCGTGAGAACGTCGTCGAGGTCGCGACGGACGGGCCCAGCGAGTTCGGCTTCTCGTGGGCCGAGAAGGGCAGCAAGCGTTGGGGAACCAATCGCATTTCGAGCGTCGACGAGACGCTCTACCAGGGCAGCTGGACGACCCACTCCGTCTCGGTCGTCTTCGATCCGCCGAGCTCCGACAAAGCCACGCGTCACGAGGCGCAGGCCGCGATCGGGGATTCCGGCGGGGCCGTCTTCGTGAAGCGCGATGGCCAGTGGCTGCTGGCGGGCATGATGACCTCCGTGACGGGCTACACGCGCGCACCCGCCCGGACCTCGATGTACGGTGACACCACCTACGCCGCCGACCTCTCGACCTATCGCGGCGAGATCCTGCACTGGGCGCGCCCCGCCTGTGCAAACGAAGAGGACGACGACGGGGACGAGGCGATCGATTTCGCCGCCGATTCGGGCTGCGATTCGGAAATGGATCGCAATGAACGGGATTCCGGGGGCATTGCCGGGGAGTGGATCTGGAGCGGCGGGGCGCTGCTCGCTGCCGGCGTTGCGGCGTTCGCGTTCTTCCGCCGGAGCCTTGCCGCCTAACCTGGAGTCAGGACGCCCATCTCGATCAGGGCCGCCATCGCGGTGCGCACTCGCTCCGCCGACTCGGGAATGATCGCCTCGATGCGAGCGAGGCTCATGCCGGCGCGAGCCAGGTCGAGCACCGCCTGCTCGGTCTTGTCGAGCGACGGCCGCGCAATTTCCTCCTGCTCGACATCGACCTGGAAGATCGCATCGGGCGAGATCGCCGGCGCCATGACGGTGGCCGCGGGCCCTGGCTTTTGGGCTCCGGGCCGACCCCGCTCGTCCCGGGCACAGACCGCCTCGAGCACGACCGCCGAGAGCGGCTCCCGCGACGCGCGTGCGAGCAGCGCCCGATCGACACGGGCTTCGAATTCGAAACGGCCCTCGGTCCAGCCCAGCAGCTCCTCGAGCGCGCGCTTGCCGGTGAGTGAGCCGAGCTCGGCGGCGACAAACTGGTTGTCGGCGAAGGCGATCCAGCCCTGCTCCCCCTCGCGCTCGACCACGACGGTGCCCTGCGGTGCCGAGCTGCCGAACATCTGAAGCATGTTCGGGAGCCCGAGGTCGACGATCGAGCCGCTGATCCCGCCGAGACGTCCCTGATGGCTGGCTTGACGCAGCGCCTCGATCAATTCACGCGTGCGAGGCACCGCCGCTTGATTTCGATCGAAGGCGACCGCCATCGCCGCCCGCTTTCCGCGCTTGTCCTTCACCTCGCGCACGACCCGGCCGTCGATCTCGACGCTCGCGTCGCCGGCCGGGTGGTGGAGCCCTATCCGCACGATCTCGCCGACCGCCAGTCCCTGCTCGCGGAGCGAGAGCAGGATGCCCGTTGCGCTGAGGTCTCGACTGGTCGTCGAGAAGGCCTTGCGCTTCGCCGACTCGACCCGAACCGGAACCCGGACCGGCTCCCGACGTGCGCTGCGCCGCCGCCCTCCTGCCTGATCGAGATCCGGATCCGGGAGCGGCTCGTCTCCCATGAGCGGCTCGAAGCGCGCCCGCAGCTCCGCCACCGAGTCCTCGAACTGGATGGCCACACCGGACCTGCCCCCGTTGCGGGCCATCGCGGGCGAGACCCGGTGGACGACCTCGCCCCGCAACACGACCGGCGCCGAGGGCGCGCCCGCATAGGCGAGCACGACCTCGACCTCGACGGTCTGTCGGATCTCGAATTCCGCTTCTGTGGCGACGAAGATGCCCCGGTTCGCGATGTTCTTTTCGAACTCGGCTCGCAGGCCGGCCGACGTCTCGAAGCGCATCTGGAGCGTTCTATTGCGCAAGGCCTGGGTCGTCCTGGTGGTCGCACTCGCTGTGCACGCGAGCGCGAGCCCGCCGGCGAAATCCCGACGTGCGCGCTCTACATCGACCGACCCGAGCCGACTCCCAAGCGATTCCCGCATGGATAAAGGCGTCGGGACCGAAGATCCCCATCCGTCCCAAACGGCGGATCAACGATTCGGGTCAATCAGTCCGTAATCCCCTGCGGGACGGGGAAGGAGCCGATTCGAGCTCAGCGGATCCTCGGATCAGCTGGCTGGATCCTCGTCGGAAACGGCTCGAAACAGGGTCAGCTGCGGGACGCCTTCAGACGGCTCGATCGGGACCGGGTATTCGTCGGAGAAGCAGGCGTCGCAGATGCCACGCTTCAGGTCCTTGGCCGCGGTGCCGCGCAGACCTTCGATGGAGAGGTAGCCGAGCGAGTCGGCGCCGAGGTCGTCCCGAATTTCTTCGATCGTGTGGTCGTGGGCGATCAGCTCTTCGCGATTGGGCGTATCGATCCCGTAGTGGCACGGCCCGATCGTCGGCGGCGACGAGATCCGGACGTGGACCTCGCGGGCCCCCGCCGACCGCAGCATGCCGACGATCTTTCGCAGCGTCGTGCCGCGCACGATCGAATCGTCGACCAGCACGATCCGCTTGCCATCGAGAAATCCGCGGATCGCGTTGTGCTTCACGCGCACCTTGAAATCGCGGATCGTCTGGGTCGGCTCGATGAAGCTCCGGCTGACGTAGTGATTGCGGATCAGCGCCGTCTCGTACGGGATCCCCGCTTCCTCCGCATAACCCAGCGCCGCCGCGCTTCCCGAGTCGAGCACCGGTGTGACCATGTCCGCCGGCACGGGATGCTCGCGTGCGAGCACCCGTCCGAGCTCCTTGCGATAGGCGTAGACGTTGTGGCCCACGAGATTCGAGTCGGGTCGCGCGAAGTAGATGTGCTCGAAGATGCAGAAATGCTCGCGGGCGTCGCGAGCGAGCAGCCGGATGCTGCGAAGCCGCCCGCGGCGGATCACGACGACCTCCCCCGGCTCGACGTCCCGCTCGTGCACGGCCCCGATCAGATCGAGGGCACAGGTCTCGCTCGAGAGCACATAGGCGCCGTCCTTGCGCCCGATCGAGAGCGGCCGGAATCCGTGGGGATCGCGGGCCGCGATCAGCGCGTCGTCGGTCAGGAGCAGGATGCTGTAGGCGCCCTTCACCCGGGAGATCGCGTCGATGAAGCGATCCTCCATGTGTCGCTCGCGAGAGCGGGCCAACAGATGCAGGATCACTTCGCTGTCGGAGGTCGAGCCGAAGATCGCGCCCCGTCCCTCGAGCTCGCGCCGGATCGCGTGAAAATTGACGAGGTTGCCGTTATGAGCGATCGAGACCGGCCCACCGTCGGTGTTCGCGCAGATCGGCTGTGCGTTGCGGAGCAGGCTCTCGCCCGATGTCGAATAACGCACGTGGCCGATCGCGTGACGGCCCTTCAGGCGGTCGAGGATGGGCGCGCCGAAGGTGTCCGCGACGAGGCCCATGGCCCGGTGGGCGATGTGCTCCTTGCCGGTCGAGGAGACGATGCCGCAGGACTCCTGGCCCCGGTGCTGGAGGGCGTAGAGACCGAGATAGGTGAGATGCGACGCTTCGTCGTCGCCGTGGACGCCAAAGACGCCGCAGGCGTCGTGGAAGCGATCGGCGCGATGCGCCTGCTCGAGATCCGATCGCTCGGACACCGTCAGTCGATCGATGGCACGGTCGGAGGGCGGCAGACGATAATCCGTCATCGAATCTCCGCGATCGTGGGCAGGGGCGGGAGGCGCTGTACGGTAGGCATCGGTCCTCGCCGGGTCAAACGAGAGTCAGCCACGGCGGCAGCTTGCCCGCAGTCGGGGCGTCCGCTTGAATGGCTCCTCGCCCGGCCGCGGCGAGGGAGCAAGGACGTGGGGATCGACCGCAAGGATCTGCAGGCGCGCTGCGATCACACCCTCTTCGAGACCCATCTCGAGGGGCTCGGCGAGCGCGTCGTCGGCAAGGTGCGGGACAGCTACCTGGGAAAGGGCCGGCGCACCCTCGTGGTGACCGACCGCGTCAGCTGCTTCGACCGGGTCGTCGGGACGATCCCGTGCAAGGGCCAGCTCCTGAACCAGATGGCCGCCTTTTGGTTCGAGCAGACGCAGCACGTCGCGAAGAACCACCTGCTGTCCGTCCCCGACCCGAACGTCTCGATTGTGAAGGAGTGCAAGGCGCTGCCGGTCGAGTTCGTCGTACGCGGCTACCTGACGGGCACGACTTCGACCTCGATCTGGACCGCCTACGCCCGGGGAGACCGCCGCTACTGCGGCCACCTCCTGCCCGACGGTCTGCGCCGCCACGAACGCCTGTCCGAGCCCCTGCTGACCCCGACGACAAAGGCGCCGGATGGTGCCCACGACGAGCTGACCTCGCGGGCGGAGCTGATCGCTCGGGGCAGCCTGCCGGAGGCCCTCTTCGATGCGGCCCACGCGCTCGTGCAGCGCCTGTTCGCCGAGGGGACGCGCCACGCCGCGAAGCAGGGGCTGATCCTCGTCGACACGAAATACGAGCTCGGCCTGGACGAGGCCGGCGAGCTTCTCGTCATCGACGAGATCCACACGCCGGACTCGTCCCGCTACTGGCGCATCGACGGTTACGAGAAGGCCCTCGCCGAGGGCGGATCCCCGTCGGCGATCGACAAGGAGTACGTCCGGCTCTGGCTGGCCGAGCAGGGTTACAAGGGCGAGGGAACGCCGCCGGAGCTTCCGGTCGAGGTGCGAGTCGAAGCGGCCACCCGTTACATCAGCGCCTTCGAACAGCTGACGGGCCGCCCGTTCGTCCCGGATCTCGAAGAGCCGCTGGTGCGCATCCGGCGCAATCTGGGCCTCGCCTGACGCGCGCTGCGGCTGAGACCAGGCGAAAAGCGCTGCGGCTCAGCCTAGTCGAAAGAAGATGTAGCCGAGCATCATGTAATACATGACGGGCAGACCGAGCAGCGGCGCGTCGATCCGGTCGAGCACACCCCCCATGCCGGGGAGCAGCGCCCCCGTATCCTTGACCGCTGCATCGCGCTTGAGCAGCGATTCCACGAGATCGCCCGTGATGCCGACGACGCACAGCACGAGGCCGAAGGCGATCGCCACGGACCAGGGCAGCGCCGCCGACGCATCGGGCAGGAACAGATCGAAGAGAAGCTTCGTCCCGAGGCCGAAGACGGCCCCCATCACGATGCCGCCGAGCGCACCCTCGACGCTCTTGTTCGGGCTGATCGCCGGCGCGAGCGGCTGACGTCCCCAGGCACGCCCCGCGAAGTAGGCCCCGGCATCGCAGGCCACGATCGTGATCAAGCTGTAGTACATCAGGAAGATGCCGGTCTCGGGCGTGAACCCCAGGGTCATGAGGGCCGCGGGGTCGTAGTGGGCGGCGGCGGAAGCTGTGAATTTGCGCAGCAGGACGGCGTGGGAGAGCAGCCACGCGACGTAGAAGACGCCAAAGAATGTGCCCGAGATGCTGGCCATCGCCTCGTGGATCTCGGCCTTGCGCAGCTGGGCGCCCATCATGACGAGCAGCGACAACGTCATGAGCAGCATGGCGTGATATTCGGTGCCGATGTGGGCGACCAGGATGACCGCCGCACCGAAGACGAGGCCGACGGCCTGGAGCGGCTTGGCGCCTTTGTCGACGATCAGCCCGTAGAACTCCTTCTGGGCGAGCA
>JANNQH010000144.1:0-1622 GCA_031400655.1 Deltaproteobacteria bacterium
GCGCCGACGGCGGCGCCCCGGCCTGCATTTCCCATCGCCGCGCCGATCGCCGCACCGCCGGCCGCGCCGACGAGGCCACCTACCACCGCGCCCCGCGCAGCCTGGGCCGGTGCATTCCCCGAGACATTCCGGGCGAGCTGCCGGCACTCGTGTTCATCGCGATGGACGTACTGGGCTCGCGAACTCCCATAGGAATCGACGGTGGGCCTCCAGGGCTCCGCGGTCGCACAGCCGGCCAGGAACCACACCAGGGCCATGCCGGCCGCCAAAGGTTTCTTCATTGCTCGTCCCTCCTGATTTGTAATTCAATTCCAACGATCGCACTTGGCGCACGCCCCCGCAATTGGCGCCCCCACCACCGACCGAACCGCGGCAGACCGGACTAATCCGGTAGCTCGGCGATCTGCTCCAGCGCCTCGCGCAGCCGAGGCGATTCGCGCAGCAGCTCGCGACCCGCCGCGCGCAGGCGGACCACCTCCTCGGCGCGCAGCGTGAAGCTGGTGGGGAGATTGCGCAGATAGGCGCGCTCGACCGGGTCGGGGTGGGCTTCGAAGTAGAGGTCCACGAGACCGAAATGGACGGGATGGCCGCGCCTGTCCGAGAGCTCGTTGGCCCAGCCCTCGAAGCTGGTCCGCAAGAGCTCCACGGTCTCGAAGTTGGTGGAGCGGATCTGGATCCCCGACACGATCCGGATCATCGCGGCAAACCCGGTGGCGATCAGCCCGCTCTGCTTCTCCGAGATCTCCTGCTCGGTCTCCGCGTTGACCACGATCATCAGGATCTGGCGGGTGCTGGTGATGCCCGTCCGGTCGAAGAGCTCGTCGACGCCGCCCTCCTCGACCGTGCGCTCGAACATGAACCGGACGCCCAGATTGTCGGCGATGCCGCCGTCCAGCAGGTGCACGTGGCTGTGACTCGGTTCGAGGTAGGAATGCAGCAGCTCCGCCTGGCGCAGCCGGCGCCGCGAGGTGCCTCGGTCCCGGAGCGTCTCTTCGATCCATGCGGGCGGTTCGAACCCGCAGGTGCCGGCGTAGCTGCGCAGCACCACGGGCGTGAAGAGCCCGGGCACGGCCGAGGAGGCCGCCACCGCGCGTGCGATCGGGATCGGTCCCAGGTCGGCGCACATGAAGTCGAGCTCGCTCTGGTTGAACGAGAAGCGGCTCCCGCGCACCAAATCAGTCGTGTTGATCACGACCTGGACCCCCGGTCCGTCGGCGAGGCTCGAGAACGTGGCGCCGTGGAAGATGCGGCGGTCGTAGTACTCCGCCGCGAGATCGCTGCGCGAGAAGAACGGCGAGAACATGCGCACCCAGTTGACGGGATTCAGGAGCGCGAGCACGAGATCACGCTGGACGTTGCGGTTGAGGAAGCTCGCGTGAAAATCGTCGAAGATGCCGTCGCCGTGCAGGCCGTAGTAGGCCGCCGTGAAGCTTCCGCCCGAGACGCCGGATACGAGGTCCACCTCGTCGAGCAGGCGGCGCGACTGGTTTCCGATCGTGATCCGCGTGTCGCGCAGCTCCTCGAGAACGCCATAGCTGAACGCTGCGGCGCGCGTGCCGCCCCCAGAGAACGCGAGGATCACGAACAGGTCGTCGCGTCGCTGGTTCGACGACGCGTACCTC